>JAKAPO010000010.1 GCA_021807065.1 bacterium | reverse complement strand
CCGCTGCCACGCGAGGATCGGGATGTACGCGCGTCGCGCGCCGCACAAGAGCATCGACGGCAGCGCGGACGTCGCGTTCGACGAGCGGCGCAATCTGCGCGGCTTCGTCGGGATTCAGCGAGTTGCCCAGTGGTAGGTGAGCGTGCTCGTGTCGGACGATGCCCACCAGAACTGCCGCTAACGCCCGATCGAGCGCGCGGCTGGAAAACGGCGTCAGCGAGAGCGGTTCCACTTGTCGATAAAAGGTTGCGTGGTCGAATTCGAAGCGTTCGTAATGCGAGAGATCGCGCGGCCGAGCCCAGTTGTAAAGGGTAAAAACGATGCCCGGTCGGTTCGACTCTCGGCCGATGCGGCTAGTTGCCTGAATATACTCGGCGGTCGATTTCGGCTGCCCGACAACCATCATCAGCCCCAGGCGCGGCACGTCCACACCGACCGAGATCATATTGGTTGCGAGAACGACGTCGAAGGGGCCGTTGTAACCGCTACGCGTCCCGGGCGTGAAACCCACGGTGAGGCCGTCGAGCGTTTTGGGAATCTCGCCGGAACTCATGCGGCTGGTCAGCTCTTTGACGGTTAGAGCGGTGGAGCGTTTCCCCAAACCGCGCGTTGCCGCCATCGAGAGGCGCTGCCGCACGTCGTCATCAACGAGGCGACGCATGCCGGCGAGCTCGCGAAGGGAACTAAAATAATCGAGCATCGTCATATATGGATCGGCTGCCTCGCCGTAGCGATCGAAGACTTTCTGCGCGGCGGCGAGAATGGAGATCGACATGCGTGCTTCGGCGGCTTTAAGGCGCTGCCCCCGCGCGCAAATGCCGACGTAGAGGCGGCCGGGTGTCGCTTGCGACGGTGGTGTCTCGCGCGCAAAAAAGGTTTCACCCGCGTCGAGCACCGGCGGCGGGAAGAGGCTTAAGCGGCGCGCGAAGAGCGCGTTGACCTGTGACGCTGCGCGACGGATCGTCGCCGTGGAGGCAACCACTTTCGGGCGAACGGTGATTCCGCCGATCCGCACCGAGGCAAGTCGATCGATTGCGGTCTCGTAGAGCCCGGCGAGCGTACCGAGCGGGCCTGAGATGAGGTGCAACTCATCTTGAACGATCAAATCCGGCGGGCGTAAACGATTGCACGCCACGGTTTTGTGCGCCGGCATCGAGCCCGACGCATTATGGCGGTCGTTCTCCTCGTATCCCGACGAGCGGTCGAGATCGTGCGAGCGAAAGCCGTGCCGCTCGCAGCGCTGATAGGTGCGCCCGAAGAGCAGATGCATCGGCCCAAGCCAGGGCAGGCGCGCAAACTTATCGATCGTTGCGATGAGGAACGCCGGGAGCAGCCGATAGACCTCTTCGTCGGTGGTGACGACGGGAATCCCCTCGCCGGGGGCTCGCCGCTCGGTAAACGCGCACGTGCCGAAGGGATCCGAGCAGTAGAGCAGCGTGCGCCAGCGCAGTTTGTCGGGCTTGACGTCGCGTCCGACCTCCAAGGCGGCCCCGCACCACGGGCAGGCGGCGAGTTGCAGCGGACTAGAATAGCCGCCGGTGTACCCGCTGCGCTGGCGTGCCGCCTCGACTGCATCGAGGGCGGCTTTGAAATAATTCGGCGTCGTGTTCTGCCCGATCCAGAGGCCGAGGCGAAACGGCACGGTGCCCCAGCGTGCGTCGGCGGCCGCCTTGTTGCGGCGAAGCACCTCGCAGGCGCAAATGAGTGCCGATGCGCGGGCGAACTGCTGAGAGGTGAGGAGCCGCAGCGTATAGCGCATGAAGACCGCGACGCCTTCGGAACCGTCGAGCGCGCCTTCGTCGCTCTCGATCGTGCCTTGCAAGCGCCGGATAGCGAGCGTGAACGCAACGAGGCCGAGATAAGCCTCCGTTTTGCCGCCGCCGGTAGGGAAGAAGAGCAAATCGAGAACGGCATCCTCGCCGGAACGTTCGCTATGGCGCGGGTCGACCAGCGAGGGCAGGTTCAGGCAGATGAAAGCGAGCTGAAAGAGTCGCCACGAACGGTTCGTCGGAATGTCGACCAAGCGAATGAATTCCTCGAGCGGCGGAACAGCGCTTTTTGCGTCATCGGAGGCTGGGGCGTCGGCGATGTTGCGACGCTGCGCAATCGCGAGTTGCCGAATACGTTGCTGCCACATTGCCTCGTTGGCGAAACGGAACGCCTCGGCAGCGTTGGCGTCGCTTTCCAAGATGGCGATGCCCGTCTCAATGCGTGTTGCGATGGTGCGCGCTTGGGCGATGGCATCGCGTGCGGTTTCTTCGTGCCCGGCAAGCCGCTGCGCCGGATCGGCGATGC
This sequence comes from bacterium, assembly GCA_021807065.1. Taxonomy (GTDB): domain Bacteria; phylum Vulcanimicrobiota; class Vulcanimicrobiia; order Vulcanimicrobiales; family Vulcanimicrobiaceae; genus Tyrphobacter. Next base: position 17,352 of record JAKAPO010000010.1, on the reverse strand, counting down.
GTCGTTCCTGCGCGTCGATCCAGTCGCGATAAGCTGTAACGATGGGTTGAAGTCGCTCGCGAAATTTCGTATCCGGCGTTGCGGCGAGGACGGCCATGTCGCGTTCGAGCGGCGCGAGCAACGGATTCTCCGCGACAATCGGCTGATCGGTGCGCGCGAGTTCGTAGGTCGGGACGTTGCAGGTTGAAATCGAAATGGCGCGGCGCCCGTCGCCCGCTGAACGTTCGGCGCGAACGGCGACCCCGTGGCCGACCGCAAACTCCAGCGCGTCGCGGTAGAGCATGGCGAGTTGCGCCCGCTCGTCATCAGCTTCCGCCTGCGTCTGCTCGCCGTAGCTGCGTTCGAGAAAGATGGGGCGCGCGGCGGGATCGCGCACGGTGATTGCCGCTTGGAAGAGCCAGCGCTCGTCGGCGTTTCGTTTTACCGATGTTTGTTCGTTGACGAGAAAGATCGTTACCAACCGGCTACCGTCGTGGCGTCGGCGGGCGCGCCCGCGGATAACCACGGTGGGTTGCTCGGGCACCGGCACGGTCGCTTCGATATCACCGTCGACCAAGGCGACCCGCACCACCCCTTCGCGGTGATAGCGCTGCCAGATTGAGAGCATCTCCTTATCGGCGTCGCGCTTGCGGATGTAAAAGCCCTCGGCCGCGCGCAACTCGTCGGCAGCGCGCTGCTCCTTACGGTAATGTCCCCAACTCGCGAGCACCTCGATCTCCGTCGCTTCGGCATCGACGGAAAAACTTAGGCCGAGCGAGGACGGGAAAAAGCCTACCGCCGCGGTGCGATCGCTCTCCGCGCCTTCCTCGCCGTCGCCTTCGAGGTTGCTTGCTTCGTCGAAACGCGCCGGATCGGTGCGGACGTCGCGCGGGGCGAGCATTCCGACGAGATAGCGATCTCGAACGAGCGGGCTTGCCGGCAGTGTCTCACGCGGCCCAAAGGCGGGCCCGTGGAGATCACCGATAACGAGCCGCGCGAACTCGTCGCGAACCTGCCAGGGCGATGCAGCGCTGATTGCCACGGGTTAGGGCAGCTGCTTTGTCGTGCGTGTGGTACGCGGCCTCGCGCCGCTTAGTTCGCCGAAGGCTTTCACGAGCTGTTCCTTTCGCTTGCGCTTGTCGCGCGGCAACATGAGCGGAACGACGTCGCAGTCAAGTGCGTCGGCGACGCGCACGATCCGCTGAAATTTTGCGCGACTCAGCCCGCCGCTTAAATCACGCGATACGACGGCTTTGTCGGCGCCCAAACGCGCAGCAAGTTCGCTTGAGGAGACCTGTGCCTCTTCCATCGCTCGATGGATTTGATGTTCCAGCGAAAATACCGCCGCTAACTCGGCAATGCGCGCCGCACGTATGGGAGAACTCTCACGCACGCGCTCCATGAGGGTTGTCGCGCCGCGGCGTCGATGCGTCGGTTTATTTGTCTCGGTCATAGTACTGCGTGCCCTTCACCGCCCGATGGTAATCCTGGTACTGTCGGCGTGTACGCTCGATTGCCCTGTCGCCGCGCTTATTGCGTTTCTGGCCCTGCTTCTCGTAGGGCGGCCCGCAGACAATCCACGCGTTTGTCCCGCCAGCGTGAAAGACCGGGTAACGCAATCTGCCGACCTTGATTGCGAGAATCAACGGATCCTCCGACTCGACGTTGAGCTGGCTTGGCGGCAAGCGATCGCCGAGCTGGAGGTCGCCCCACACTTCGAGGCGAGAGAGAAACTCGTCTTGGTTCGCTGCCGTCATGCGTTCGAATGCATCGAGCCCAGGCATTTCTCTGTTGTCGGCCCAATACCACTCAAAGACGCGCTTCGTTCCTCCGTGGATGACAAGGTTTTCTGGTGTTCGCCTTAAAGTCACGATAGCACGTAGTTGATTCTAGCGTCAACTGGCTCGTGGATTAATTGGCGCAGTATGGTGTCGTCGGTTCGTCGCCCACTCATGCATCGACCCTATCCGGTCAGGGTGCCAACTGGTTGGCACTATGCGGAGGTAATGGGGACTCTCCTGTTACGAGAGCCCGGTGCCGACCAGCTCGCGGCCCTCGGTCGGCGGATGCATGACGATCTCGATGCGTCCACTGAGCGCGTCGATGATCTCCTGGGCGCGCTGCAGCGTGATCCCATAGTACTCATGCCGCTCGTCGCGCGAGACGAGGCTTTCATGCACGTCGAACATGGCTGCGAGGTCGCGTTGAGAGACACCGCAGGCGATGCGTAGCGCAATGAGAAGCCGACCGACTTCCTGTAAACTCGAAACCGCCTGAAAATCGCCGCGCCGAACGCTTTCGTACCATTCGACTTCTTCGCGCAACTGCAGATGGAAGGAGACCTCCGCCTCGAGAACGCGGTCGATCTGTTCCTCGTTGAGTCCCTCGCGCACTAACGCCTCCCGTTTTGCCTTGAGGTGCGCATCGTCATCTTTGAGGCGGCGTACTGCCGTGTTGTAGGCTTTATCGGTTTTAATCATGGCGTTGGTGCTCCCGAATAATTTTCACGATGCCTTTTTGTCGGCCGGTGTCGCGTTCGCGACGAAAAGCCGCAGGGAACTGCAATTCGTTCCCACATTCGTCCCGGATTCCGGAGTTGGTCGTACGAGCGTTTGCATGCGGATAGAGTTCCACGCGATAGATATGCCACATCGGCAATTGACGCTTGGTGGAGGAATGATCCGCACGCCGCGCGGTTTGGGCCCACGTCCAGCACCGATGCGGATCGAGTTCGTTGAGGGCCTGCTGGAGATCGCCCGTTGCGAGATCCATGAGCTTGCATTCGAAATATCCGTCGATATCGTTCGGCTTTGGTTTATTCTCGACGAAGGAGCCGTCGATGAAGATATTCGTGACGCCAACCTGCCAGAGCTGGGCGACGAGGATACGAAGGTTTTGCACGAGTTGTCGGCGGGCCTTGATTGCCCAGGGCTCGCCGGGAACGCCCACGACGAGATGGGAAGCCTCCAACTCATCGAGCGTCAGTTCATACTCGCCGGGCGGCAATAGCCCATCCGAATTAAACGGCGGTAGTTCCGGCACGAGCCCTCCTGGTATTGCAACAGTACAATAACATGACAAATAAGTCAAGACAATAGCAGCGGTGTTTGAGCTCGGGAGGTGCCGAGTAGGACTACGCCAGGGCTATGACACAGCGCTAGAGGCTGAGGCTTTAGCGAAGGAACCGCTAGATGTACCTTTCATCAATAAGGAGAAAGCAATTGTTGACTGCAAAAACCGTTGCCAAAAACGCGCCGAGTGCGAATGTGAAATTGTCTGATGTCGATGAAAAGATCGCGCAGAGGACTGTAAACATGAATGCGAACAACATTGCGGTCCACGTGAAGCCTAGGTCTGTCGGTCCATAAATTTCGCGATCTCTAGCGTTGATGAGGCCTGAAAGGGCTACTTCGACTGGCGTGGTCATTCTCGCGGGTTCTTCCGCGCGGAGCTTTCGCAACAAATTGCATAGTGCTTCCGGATCGCGATGTTGCCCGAATTCAACCGCTCTTGCCTCTCTAATTACGAAGCCAACGGTAGAGTTCTCCTCGGAAACATAATCGCGAAGATTTACGATGCTGTCGCGGCTTACCAACGCATCGGCGATTGCACGAGCCTGTGCTTTGATGCTCGACTCAGTACCCTTGCGCTTCTCGGCTGCACTAAGAGCGACGATTCCAGAAAGAATAAGAAGTCCGCTCGCAAGGCCCATGTATAGTAGATGAAAATGAGATTTGATAATTGTTCCAAAATATTGGTTCACTATCGGCTCGATATGCCAAAGTATGATCCAGTATATAACCACCCACGCAAATGCACCCGCGCAGCGGGCGTTCGTAAGAAAAAATCCGACCATTGGCCGAAATGTCCAAAGAAGAACTTGTTTTACCGCTCGCTGGATATCAAGCATTGCATCCATTTTCAAAGGGGAATGATACACTCACTAAATCTGCTCCTGGTTTTGGAGAGTAGCCTGCGCCGCTTCTCATAAGCATGTAACTACGCGAAAAAAATGGCAGCAATCCTGCGCTAAAGTTCCTAGAGGTTACGTGATTGCGTCGCCCTTTAGTGTGGGCGTTTGCGAATCGGCATCGTTTCGGCAAAAAATCAAAGCCCCATTTAACGTTATAAATTCTCGTGCAGGTAGTCACACTCGCGCATAGCGAAAGCTTCCCTTGATGTTCTGATTCAAATATGACCCGACAGAGGAGGCGGCGATCATCCCTTCAAATAGAGACACCGGCACGTCAAAATACTGATAAATTTGTCCGCCCAGAAATTCCACTTCAAGCGTGCCCGTAGTGGAGTCGTACCCTACGGAAGCTACATTGCTTGAACTAACTGGTACTCGGGTCATGTGGTGTTCCCTCCTCTGGTGCTAGGCTAGGCGAGCGAGGATTCTGTCGCCGCCAAACATCAATAACATCTTCATATCGCGATGCCTCGCGCCCGCGATTCCAACCACCGGGGCCCTTGTCGTCATAAACGAGTGGGTCAGCGCTATCTGGTCTCATGTTCTTCGGTGGTGCATCGATTAGGGCTCGTACAGGCAATTGGACCGCCTCCCCGATCACGATAGCTTCGCCCGTTCGAAGACCTGGGAGCATTCCTAATAGGCCAGCTAAATTGTCGGTAACTGCAGATGTAACATGGGCTCGATCCGCACTATTGGCAAGGCGCATCGCGAAAATACTCCCGCACTGAGACAAGATGGTCGTGTCAATCTCCGATGGGCGCTGACTTACGATCATGGCCCCGATCCCGTACTTCCGACCTTCCTTGACAATACGCTGGACGGCCAGGGCTGCGGCGCCACGATCATCCTTCGTCAAATACGCGTGCGCCTCTTCCAATACTACAAGCAGCGGTCTTTCGCGACCGCCTTCTGACAAATTTCGCGCCCAAAAGAGAGCATCGAACATTACTCGAAGAAGAACGCCAATCAGTTCGGTTAGTACCGACCCCGGGACGCCGGAGAGATCGATTATTGTAATTGGCGTAGGGCCGCCAATCCAGTCGCCCAGCAGGGTGTCGAGGTCGTGTTCGGTCGCTCCTTCTAGACTCGGCCGCCAAGGCCCAGGTTTAAACATGAAATCGAATCTCGGATCGCGGAGTCTGGATGACAGGCTCTCTAATTGCCGCCTAATATTCAGTGTACTTCCACTTAGATAAATTCGATCAGTTCCGCCCGTCGTGTTCGGTTTGTATCTCGGAGCAGTGACCGTCAATGCGTCGCCTCGTGACTCGGGAGAGTCGTCGATGTAAGCAATCGTCTCAAAACTCTGGGCGCTTGCTTGGACCGTGTGAGTTGCCATGACCGTATTGAAAAGATCCAACCATAGTTTGTGAATACTGAAGGGAACTGGCGAGTCGACGGTGACCGCGTCTTTCGTTATCCCGCTAATGAGGTTGGTTGTAACTGATTTCGACTTCATGTCGAATATGAGTTGATTTACTGCTGCGCGGCTTGGCGTATCGAGATCACCCAAGCTCAAGGATAACAACTCATCGAAAGTCATCGCCCAGTATGGGACAAAGAGGGGTCGTTCATTTGCTCTCTCATCAGCATTAACTCGGTATACTGTTGCGTGTTCGCGCAGTGCAGTAGCGTATTCGCCATGCACGTCGAAGATCATGACGCGAGCGGATTTAAAACTATCGCCTCGTGTCAAAGAAAGAAGAAGGCCCGCGACGGTAGTCGATTTTCCGGATCCCGTGGCTCCGACGATCGCGCTGTGTCTTGTGACTAATTTATTTATGTCGACCAGCGCTGGAATGTTTTCCGCGCTTGCGATGTGCCCGATTCTTACATATCCGGGGGTGTCGGCGTGGCCGTAGATACGCGCAAGATCGGGCTCTGTAACGAGGTATGCCCGATCTCCATAGGTCGGGTATTGCGAAAGTCCTCGTTGAAACCCAGCGGCCGCCGTCCCTTCGCCTACGAGTTCGACGGTAATCCATCTGCGGCCAGTTGGGTCAGCGGCGGCGAGGCGCTCAGGCACTGCCGCGGCGCCAACCTGCGAAACAATTCCGAAAAGGTCGACGTAGCCCATTGGAACGCGAATGAAGCTGCCTATTTGCCCAATCCTGTAACCGAAACCGCCGATGAAGGCGAGGCCGGAAACGGTTTCAGGCGCCAGCTCCACGCTTATTGTTGCCCCTTGGACACTTTGAACCGTTCCGAGGTAAGCTGCTTCGGCGCGCATGGCTATCCGCCCGGCGTCGACACGAGGAGCGCAAGAAAGCGACCGAATTGGTCAAAGTCGCCAAGCAAGAACTTTCCGGGTACGCGGCCCTCACTTTCCTGACCTATTGACTCCCAAAAGACGGACCACTGTTCTTGGGACGGGCCTGCACTTTGAGGCAATCTCCAGGGAGCGCGGAGGGTCCCGATTACGGCCTCGTCTTCCGCCAAAGTATTGAAGTTGGAGTTGGAACCGGACAGCTTAATCGCAGATGGATAGCTCGCGAGACCCCCATATTGTAGGGCGAAAATAATCGCTGTGGGATTTGACTGCACTCCTTGGAGAAGGACTTCGTTCAAATGAGCATCGTTAAACGAATAACCGCACACGACAAGCGCCGCAGATGGCCGGTGTAGAAATGCCCGCATTTGGTCGATCATGGCTAAGTAGGGCATGCGACGGGTATCGGTGTATTTTAAGTGCGACGGATGTATTAGCGGGTGCTCCGCTGAGCCCGGATCCACGGTCCTGATCGCGCTACCGGAACGGTCAATTGCCCAGTTAATGGATCCGTGAAGTTTCCAGAGACGTGCCCACCGCGCCGGAAGTTGGTCGTCCTCTATCGCTTGATGATCAAAAAAGGGATTCCGAGAACCTACAAATCCATCGAAATGTGGGACCCTTGCGCGCTCCAGCGCTTGCTCGATAAGTAAATCGTAGTTTGTTGTGAATATTTCCACGGGGAACTCTCGTCGTCGTGATCCTATCCACATGGCCAGTCGGTCGAAAGATGTCATCGATTCCGGAAGCGTCACATGAACTTGGGTCATTATCTGGTCGCCAATCGCTTTGTCCAGATTTTCCAGCTCGCTAGCCGAAAAACCGCGAACGTGGTCGCAACCTGCAACTTGCCTGAGCGATCTTAGGAAGGTGAGGATGCTTTCTATGTTTGGATTGGCAATTCCATCAGCAACGAGTGCGTTTTTGGCACGGAAAAAACTCTCTCGAAGGGCCCCCTGGGGAATTCCCTGCTCTACCGAACTTGTGAGACCTGCCATGTCCGGGATCAGCGGATTCCCGTTAATCCGGATCGAAAACGGACACCCTGCCGTTAGGAAAAAGCCTAACGGACGCTTATCCTCTGCATAGGCCTGCGAAAGGCTTTCCGAGTGGCGAATAGGATCGTGAAAGTCTGGCATGTGGTACCTACAAAGAAACGTTTATTAAATTGCTCCTTCCCGCCACAACGTCGGCACCCTTTTCTATTGCAAAAGATTAAGGCCGGCCGAAGATACCTGGAATCGGGAAAGTTGGGCCTAAGACGTAATGAAAATAACGCTTGGGGGGCTCACCCTCCGTCATTATTGTTAGCACTGGAGACGCGATCAGCAAAATTGCCGGACGCTACAACGAGTCGCCAAGAAATAATTGCTTCGGGTCACCACTCGTTTTCGCGCTTGCGCGCCTGGCTTTACCGTTGCGCGCCGGCGAATTGGCACGGTCGCTCACAATCTCTTCGGAGTGGCGTTGGTGGTTGAGTTCGAGGAGGCGGTCGAGAATCTCTACGAGGACCGGTGGCGCGATAGTCCAGCGCGTTCCTTCGTCGGTCTCGTGGAAGCCGTAGGCGAGGTCGAGATCGGTCCAGCCGTATGCATCGCAAACGGCGTGGTCGAGTTCGGCGTGCAAGTTGCGCAACATCTCGATGTTGGGGTCGCGATCGCGTGGATTGTGAACGCGATTATAGAGTTTCGTTAGGCCCAGGTTTGCTGACAACATCGCTTCTCGCCGATGTCGGTCGAGCCGTTGCATGATCTCGGCGATGCGAGGGTTGGCGGAATCGGGGAATGGGAACGTCTCGAAGCAGTCACTTGGCGAGTAATTCGTTCTGGTTTCCAGAGTGCTGCTATATCGCCGCGCCCACGAGCGGTGGAGAGTTGACGTGAGGAGGCCGAATATAGCGGGGGAATCGGAGGCGACCACCGCGAGCCTGTGAGCGAAGACGACGCCGGCCGGTCTGAAGAAGGGAAGCACAATTTTACTCACTAGAGGAATGGCGATTACTACCTCCAGATCCCTCGCTGCAGTTCGAAACTCAGGAACGACCGTCGCGAAGCGCCACCATTTCTCGCGCCGATACGCAATTTGATTCGAATCGCGCTGGGGCTTGACGCGCTTCCGAACAATGGCAATTAGGTCGGAGTACCCTTCCGCGCGCTCGAGCGGCCAGTTGAAGAAGTTAATGACCCAACGGCTCGGGCTTGCATCCGGGCGCGAGCAAAGATCCTCGGCGTTGAGGTAAGGGAACAGTACGTCGCGGTTGCGCGGATCTCGCGCGATGAGTTCGGCCGCTTCCTCCGGCGTCATCGTGAACCCCATGCCGAGAACGTTTGAACCTTGGAAGACTTGTCCCGCATTTGCACGTAGCCGAAAGGGATTTCCCTTTATTCGTGTTCCGGGAAGCAGAAGTGGAGAGATCGTGCTAACCTCAACGCCGTCGAGAACAGCGGGCGCGACCGTTCCCACTGCTGTTAGCCGCTGCGCGGACTGATGGAAAGCGGCATCGCCGACAACAGGCGGAGGTGGCGCTTCAAGCCACACCTGTGCGATGTGAACGCCGGCCGCACCGGGCCACGGGCGGCTCCCAAACGCGCGCGCGATACGCCAGCCTCGCCCTACGAGCGCATCGAGCCCCACCTCGCGCGTGTCGCCCTGCGCGATCGTATTGACTGCGAGAAACGCGAAGCGGCTGCTGAGTTCGGCGGCTCGCAGGAAAAAATACGCGACGAGATCGGCGCTTCCGCGGCGTCCGGCCGCAATCTCTTGCACCAAGTATTGCCGAAAATCCGTACCGAGATTTCCGGTGATCAGTTGCCCGCCCATAAAGGGCGGGTTGCCGATCATCACGTCGAAGCCTCCGCGCTGAAAAACCTCGGCAAACGCGAGCGGCCAGTGAAACGTGACGCGGTCTTGGCGCTCCGAACGCAGGCTTTCAATTGCAGCGCGACGCTCTAACTCGGTCGCGTGCGGATCGAGAGCGGCGCGAATCCGTGTGCCCAGTTCGAGAAATGCCGCGTTTCGTTTCTTCTCCGATTGTCCGGCGGTTGCGAGCGTCGTCAATACGATCGCATCGGCGACGACGTTGACCCGGTCGAGCACGCCGTCCGCCTCGTCGTTCAGGCGGCGTTTTGCATCGGCATCGCGTACGGTTCGCGATGGCAATGCTTCGAGTTCCTCGCGCAGCCGAACGGCTTCATCGACGAGTTTCGTAACGGCCTCGGTTGCGTCGAACAGCGCGCCGTCGTAGAGCGCACGCCCTGCCTCGGGATTGGTATGAACGAAGCGCACCTGGTCAAGCGAGGTGAGGCCGAGCAGCGAGTCGCCGTGGCGAATTGCGTGGTCGAGGAAACTGAACGGGCGCTCGCGCCCGAGCGTGACGAGCCAGAGCGAGAGCTTCGCCATCTCGACGGCCATCGCGTCGCGGTCGACGCCGTAGAGGCAGCGGTCGACAACCGCGCGCCTCGCATCGAGGGTGAGCTCGTCGCGATCGGCGCGCGCGCGTTCGGGGTCTTCCTCGATCCACGCTTCGACAACGCGGTCGGCAAGATAGCGGCACGCCGCGACGAGAAACGCGCCCGAGCCGACGGCAGGGTCGCAGATGCGTAGATTCAGCAGCTCGGCCGATGGGCGCAGGCCCGGCGTATAGACCAGCGGTTCGAGCGCGTAGCGCACCATCTCTTCGGCAAGTTCGCTCGGCGTATATTCGGTGCCCGAATCGCGGCGTGCTCGCGTCTGTTTCACCACCAGGCTACCGGCGGGGAAGATGGTCGGAAGATCGTGCAAGTCGGTATCGAGGCAATAGACGATCGGCGCGATTCGGTCGGCGAGCCGTTCGTCGTTACCACACGCCGTCTTCAGGCGACGGCGCATCTGCGGGTCGTTCGCAATGTTGCGTCCGCGTTCGATTAGTTTCCCGACCGCGCTTACGCTCTTTTTCGTGGCATCGACGAGAAACGAGACGAGCGTCCCCTCGCCATCGCCTGCAGCGCGCTCGAGATCGCGCAGCGGAATCTCGGCTTCGTCGCCGGATCGCCCGATGAGTCGCACGTAGATCTCCTCGACGCGCTCCGCACCGTGGTCGAGCAAGCCTTCGTAGACGCGGCCGATCTGTTCCACATCGAGCGTGCGATAGGAAAGGCGTCGGCGCGCGTTCGCACCGGGTTCGGCGATCGTCTGAATCGCTTCGAGAATCGCGCGCACGGTGAGATCGTCGACCGGAAAGTTTTCGAGAAAGGCAAAGCGCGTCGGATCGAAGAGACGCCCGCCATACGCGGGCAGGCGCAAACGATCGTGAGCGATGCCGAAGTAGATGGCGCGAAAGAGCGCGAGCAAGCGTTGCCATGCCGCGCTGCGTCGTTCGAGCGGTGCATCTCCTTCGATACTCGCCTGCTCGTCGAGTTGTTCGCGCAATTTCGATGCGGCGTAGTGTTCGGCGTAGAGCGGCTCGTCGAGCGGAAGCAAATGCCGCTCTTCGGCATAGAGTAAAAAGACGAGGCGCATCAGGACGGTGACGGCGGCTTCGTAGACCTCGTGCGGAGTGGTGTCCTGGAGGAGATCGCCCTGGTGTTCGAGGTTCGCGCGCGAGATCGCACCAACGAGCAATTCAACCGCCTGGCGCACCTGATAGCCCAGCCGATCCGTGACCTCGCTCTGTTTTTTTGCCGACTCCTCGAAGAGCGCCTCGATTTGTACCGTCTCCGCAACTGCGAAGAAACGGGCCGCGCCGAGAAGGCTCAAGAACGCTCGTAGCACCTCGCGCTCGGCGCTCTCAAGGAAGAGCGTTGTCTCCCAGGTCGCGTGGCCGCCAGGGCCCTCGGCCGGAACCCAGAGTGTGGTGATGCGTTCGCCGTCGGTGGCGATGCCGATGCGGATATCGTGCGCGCGACAGAGCTGCGCGGCGCGGTCGATCGGCGAGGCGTTCCAGCGCTCCCCCGCGATGCGTTTCTCCAACGGTGTACCGTGCGGGAAACGGAGCACGATCGCCCGTGCTTTGCCGCGCTCGGGATCGTCGAGGATCGCGTCGGCATGGATTTCGATGGCGTGCTCGGGTATTGCGAGGCTGTACCGTGCCGCGGCCTCACCGGTGCGAAAGCGTTCGCCCCAACCTAACGCGCCGCGCAGCAGCCAGTGCAACCAGGCATCCCACGCAGGTTCGTTGTCGGTCGCGGGATAGCGGTCGTGGAGAGCGTCGCGGATCGCGCTCGGGAGCGTGTCAAAGCCTTGCGGGAAGGCTTGGCGCAAAACCGGCGTGCTGAGGAATTGTCCCTCGGGTTCGATAAGGCGCAGCCAGGCGGCATCCTCGGTGCGGCGTCGTGCCCTCACGTCCGTCGCGCCCCGAGGATGTCAAGGTTGACGCCGGCCAAACGCCGTGGAACGAGGAACGTGATCGCGGCCGGAAAGGCGATGTCGCGTGGATCTTCGTAGCGACGCCGGAGACGTTCTGTTTCGCGGGCGATTTCGTCGGGAATCTCTTCGAGCCGCTGGCGGAGTGCGGCAAGATCGCTTTTCACCTGCCCGTGCTCGCCGCTATTGGTGGCATCGAACAGACTAAGTTGCTCGGAGCGGCCGTTCTCCGCCGCCGCCAATTCTCGCGAGATCGCGGCCTGGAGTTGCATCATCACCGTGCGCAGCGATGCTTCCTCGCTCGTTGCGCGTTCGGCGAGCATGCGAATCATGCGGTCGTGTAACTCGGCTGCGCGCGCGTTCATCGCCGCGAAAAGCGGATCGCGAATGCGATCCCACGCCTCGCCGATCTCTTCTTGGTGGTGGAGCGGCAGATGCTCGTCGCCGCGGGCCGCGAGTGCCGCTCGCGTCTCGCCGACGTTGAGCCTCGCAAAGCCGGAGCGGCCGCCGAGGCGCCCGCCTGCGTTGAAAAGTTGCTCGTGGAGCCGGTAGCCGTCACTGCCCATGATGACGAGCCGTGCATCGAGGATCACCGTCGGCTCGGCGAGCTCCGCATCCTCGACGAGGCGTCCGGTGACGCGGGCTAATTTCGCATCGCGGGCGCGTGCCCATATCTCCGCGCGCAACAAGCGCATCGCCTGCATCACCAGCGGGTGGCCGAGGTGCGCGAGCACGACATCTTCGCGTTCGTTCGAACCGGCGTTATCGAAGGTGATCGGTAGCCGCTTTCCGGTGAGCGGATGGTAGAGATTCTCACACGCCGACGCCCAGGAGCGCGTCAGATCGGGCACGGCGTAGGCCGCAAGCGGCGCGCCGCCCTGTCGCGTCGGCGGCAATGCAATCGGTTCGAGCGGAGATTGTCGACCGAGTTCGAGCCCTACCTGCACGACGCGTTCGACTGCGTCGGGCGTTATGCCGAGTTCATCGATCGAGGTGAGGACGCGCTCGTGCATCTCGTCGACGCGCTCGCGTAATTCGCGCTCGGCCTTTAGGACGGCAGTCGAGTCTTGCCGCTGCAACTGAATTTTATTGAGGTCGCTGGGACGCCCAAGCATAGCGCTTTCGACCTCGGTTGCAAGAACCGCGCCTGCCGAACCAAGATCGTGCCGGATCGTTTCCAACTTTGTGGCAGCGCGGAAGAGGAAATCGAGATCGCCCTCAAGCGTGCCGGTGTGCTCGCCGAATCCGGCGCCGACGAAGTGGTAGATGAACACCTTCGGCTGCGGCTGGCCATGCCGGTCGATACGGCCGTTGCGCTGTTCGAGTCGATTGGGATTGAAGGGAATCTCAACGTGGATCATACGCGCGCAATGGCGCTGGAGGTCGATTCCTTCGCTCGCGGTATCGGTCGCCAGCAGAATACGTACCGGGTCGTTGGCCGGGTCGCTCTGGAACGCTGCTTTAATGCGCTCGCGTTCTTCGGCATCCATGCCGCCGTAGAGCAAGCGCACGCGATTGCCGCCGAGCCCTTCGCTTACGAGCAACCGATGCAGCCAGGCTTGCGTGTCGCGATATTCGGTGAAGATAATGACACGCTCGTCTTTAAACGCACGCAACTGCGCGATTAAGGCGCGAGCCTTTTCGTCGGCGCGCTGCGCGTTGCTCTGTGCCCACGCGCGCATGCGTTCGAGCAGGACGCGTTGCTCGTCGTCGAGGGGCTCGGCGACGCGTGCAACCCGACCGAGAAGATCGCGCTCGGCCTCTTCGCGGTCATCATCGGTTTCGTAGTCATCATTGAGACGGTCGAAGGCATCGCGGAGGCGCTCGGGGTCCTCTTCGTTTCGCGGCGCAGAGAGCGTGCTCATGTGTGCGGCCAGCGTGCTTGCGAATGCCGCGGGCGAAGAGAAGAGGCGTTTCTTCAAAAGCAGCGTTATGAGATCCGTTGCGTTTGCGCCCTGCTTCGATGAGGCCCGTGCGCGCCGCAAACGTGCGTATTCCTCGAGCATCGCATGAATATCGCGCTCGCTCTGCGGATACGACACTTCGATTTTTTCTAAAATGCGCTCGGGGAAGCGCGGCGTGCCGTCGGCGGCCGGGCCAAGCGCTCGAATGTCGGCCTTCATACGCCGAATCTGCGCGTTCTGTAGCGCGAGGGGATCGGGCTTGACGCCGCGAGCGAAACGCTGCGGGTCGAGCAACTCTAGTAAAGAGGTAAAGGAAATCGCATATCCGTTATGCGGCGTCGCAGAGAGAAAGAGCCGATGTTCGGAGTGCGGAGCGAGGAAACGAAGCAGCAGCGTCCGATCCGACGGGCGTGCGTACATGCCTTTGCCGGCCGGAGCGCACTGGTGCGCCTCGTCGACGACGAGCATATCGATTTTGCGTGGATACGCGTTGCGGTCGGCCGGAAGATACTCGCGCAGCAACCGCATGGGGCGCTCCATTTTCAGCCAATCGAAGCTGACGATGAGGCGGGGAAAATGCCCGAAGATATTGGCATTTAGCCCGCGCTCGCGGCGAAGCAGGCGAACCGCTTCGGCGTCGACGATGCGAAATTCCAACCCGAAACGGTTCTCCATCTCGGCCTTCCACTTGAGGCAGAGCGATGGCGGGCAGAGCACCCACGCAGTGCGCACGCGATGGCGCAGGATCAGTTCTTGGATGATGAGACCCGCTTCGATGGTTTTGCCGAGCCCAACGTCGTCGGCGATGAGGAGATTGACGCGGGCCATCTCCAACGCGCGCACGACCGGATCGAGCTGGTAATCCTCGATAGTGATCCCCGAGCGAAAGGGCGCTTGCAGCGTACGGAGATCGGCCGAAGCGATCGCGCCCCAACGGACCGCGTCAAGGAAGGTACGCAGCCGCTCCGGGGAGTCGAATTCGCCGGCGCGCGGCGTCGGCAGACTGCCCGTCTCGCGAATGCTGGTTCCTGGCTCGATCTCCCACACGACGGTCAGCTCGTCGCCGAGCCCGTCGTCTTCGACCGAGGAGAGTTCGACGAGGTGCTGCTGTCGTTCGCCGGCTGCGATATCGAGGGGGAGCGCACTCGGGACGACCGCCTTTACGATCCAGAAGCGGTCTCGAACGGAGACAAGTTGCCCCTCTTCAGGGGCCGGCGGCGCCGCGAGCAGCATGTCCGCTACATATGGTGTGCGACGCGGCGAGGCCTGCTGCAGCACTGCGCTTTTTGCGCCTTATGTTCGCAGCGTAATCCTGCCCCTATCGTCGATATCGAAAAGGTCCCTCGGGCGCGCGGTGCCTGCAGCGCGCTTAATTGCAGGCCACCATTTAAAAAGCTTGGCGGCCTGCTCGAACTTGTACTCGCTGCTTTGCTCGTCGCTCTTCTTGCCGGGGGCGACATACGTTTTCGGAAGCCAAAACGCAATCGCTCCAGAATTTCGATAGGCTTGAGCTTCGGCCGCGTGCTTACCACGGTTCTTTTTTTGTGCGTGGTCGGCAGTAATAATAATGTACCCTTCGGCAGTCATTTCGGGAATGAATTCCGGGTCGAGGACGGGACCCCGGTGATCCTTGTACTTGTGTTTCGTGTGCACGAGTTCATGTTTGCCGACAAAATCAGGGCGATCATGATGCTCTAGGCAGCGCAGAGCCTCTACGATCAAGTGCGAGATGTGTTCGTCAAAAAAGAATTTCAAGCGGCTTTCCGAAGCGCGGTCTCATATTCAATTGCATCACGAACTGATTCGACACTAACCTCGTACCAATCGGCGACCGATTCGTCGCTCTCGCCGGAATCGCTCATGGCATAGAGCGTTGCCGTGGGGATACCCGACTCTTTGTCAACCGGCGATCCAAATGCGATGCGAGGATCGAGAATGACTGAGCGCATATTTCCGAGTGGGCTGAACTGCGCGGCGAAGCTGTCGACGTAGGATACGTCGGCAAGAATTGGATGGATAACCTCTTCGAAGAACGTTTGCTGCCGGGAAAGTTCCTCGGCCTCTTCGCTGTCGACCTCAGTGAAAATCCCAACCCCGTCCGTGCGATAGCCCTCGCGTGCAAAGGGGTGGTTGCCGTACTTCTCGCGACCGCGTTCATGGGCCCGACGAATTGCCTTGACCGTCACTCCTTTAGCGCGAAGTGCGGCGACGGTCATCAATTCCATAAGTTGCGCGAACGAAAAAAGATACTCGCCCTCGACCAACAGAGGAGGGCCGATAATCGGCTTGAACTTTGCTAATTCGTTGAGGCTATGAGCCCAGCGAAGAAGCCGCCGGTTGGTGGTCGCATTTTGTACCCGATGACGAATAACGGCGGCTGACTCCGAGACCGAGTAGAGCCCAACGCCGAGCACCCCGGTATCGCCTAATGCCGCGCCGCTCTTCTTTGCCATGAGCTCGTCCTTCGTCGAATGGCCCAACGCGTCCCCGTTATCGAGCAAAAGAGCGCGCCTAAATAATATTTGGAGAGCAAAACGCCGATCCACGCAAGCCGCGCTCATAGGCCGACGATGTGCAACGACCGCTTTAAGGTTCCGAGAGCGATCGTGATTTGAGACAAGTAGCGTCCACATTCGGGATAGTGCGGGGCAATCGTGGCAATGCGATTGACGCCTGTCGCGCAACAGATTACAATGCCTCCGAGGGGAAAAATAGCGGGTGAAGATCGGCGACCGGGGTACCCGCGACATCTTCGACGGGCTAGCGACCGCCGAAGCCCGTCGAACGCTCCCGAGCGAGCTGCATGAAAAGGCGGGTAGACTGCTCGATCGGTTACAGGCCGCCGGCGCCCCAAGCGATCTTCGGACGCCTCGCGGCAACCGACTCGAGAAGCTTCTGGGCGAGCGATCCGAGCAGTACAGCATTCGCATCAACGACCGATACCGTATCTGCTTCGCATGGGAAAATGGCGAAGCCGTTGATGTCATAATAACGGACTACCACTGATGGATGGGACGAAAGGATCGTATCGAGGATGAAAATTTCGCAGCATCGCCGGCCTATCGCACCGGGAGAGGTCCTGCGTGAGGATTACATCGAGCCGTTGGGCATGACGCAAGGAGCCTTTGCCGATGCGCTCGATGTCGATCGAACCACGGTCAACGAGATCGTGAACGGGCGACGCTCGGTGACACCCGAGATGGCGTTACGCCTTGCTCGCGTATTGAGTACGACGCCGCAGTACTGGCTGAACTTGCAGAGGGCAGTCGATCTCTACGATGCCGAACACTCGCCCGTCGCTACGGAAGTTTCGTTCCTGAAAGTACTGTGCTAGGCTTATAGCTCGACGATGAGTTCGTCGCCCTCGCGGCGGACCGGGAAGCTCGGCACCGGCATCACCGCCGGGAGCGTGAGCGCCTCGCCGGTGGTGACGTCGAAGGTCGCGCCGTGGCGCGGACAGACGATGCAACGCCCCTCGAGCGTCCCCGCGTCGAGCGGGGCGCCGTCGTGCGTGCAGTAATCTTCGATCGCATAGAACTCGCCGCCGACATTACAGAGTAGGACGTCGACGCCGTCGAGGCGGTAGGGGCGCGTGGTGCCCGGGGGGATCGAAGCGAAATCCGCGATGCGTTGGCCGGCCATTACCCGACCGCACCCTCCATCTCCATTTTTACGAGTCGGTTCAGCTCGACGGCATATTCCATCGGGAGCTCTTTGATGAAGAAATCGAAGAAGCCGTTGACGATCATCGCCGTTGCGTCGGCTTCGGCGAGCCCGCGGCTCATCGCGTAGAAGAGCTGGTCTTCGCCGATTTTACTGACGCTGGCTTCATGTTCGACCGTCGCGAACTGCTCGTCGATCTTCATCGTCGGTTTCGTATCGCT
>JAKAPO010000009.1 GCA_021807065.1 bacterium | reverse complement strand
TTCCGATCTTTTCTTTGCGGCGATCGCCGAAGCCCGGCGCCTTCACCGCAACCGAGGTAAACGTGCCTCGCAGTTTGTTCACGACCAGCGTCGCGAGCGCCTCGCCCTCGACGTCTTCGGCGATGAGCAGGAGCGGCTTCTGCACCTGCACGATCTTTTCGAGCAACGGCAGGATATCGGCAATTGCCGAAACCTTGCGCTCGGTCACGAGAATGTATGGATCGTCGAGCACCGCTTCCATGCGCTCGCTGTCGGTCACCATGTACGGCGAGATGTAGCCCTTGTCGAACTGCATCCCTTCCTTGGTCTCGACCTCGGTCTTGAGCGTCTTGGATTCCTCGACGGTGATGACGCCGTCTTTGCCGACTTTATCCATCGCGTCGGCGATGAAATCGCCGATCTCTTTGTCGTTGGCGGAGATCGATGCGACCTGTGCGATCTTCTCCTTCGTGTCGACTTTTTGGGCGTAACCCTCCATCTCTTTGACCGCGATTTCGACGGCCTTCTCGATGCCGTGCTTGATCTGCATCGGGTTGCTGCCGGCGGTCACGTTGCGCAAACCTTCGCGAACGATCGCCTGCGCGAGTACGGTCGCCGTCGTCGTGCCATCTCCGGCAATGTCGTTGGTTTTGGAGGCGACTTCTTTTACGAGCTGAGCGCCCATGTTCTCGAACGGTTCAGAGAGCTCGATCTCCTTCGCGATCGTGACGCCGTCATTGGTAACCGTCGGCGAGCCGAACTTCTTGTCGAGGACAACGTTACGGCCTTTCGGGCCGAGCGTCACCTTGACCGCGTCGGCGAGAGTATTCGCTCCGCGCTCGAGCGCGCGGCGAGCGCTCTCATCAAATACGATTTGCTTTGCAGCCATGATCTTTCTTGCTTCTTTCCTTGCTTATACGCCGGCCGGAACTTTGTCGACTACGGCGAGGACGTCTTTCTCTGAGACGATGAGGTACTCGGTGCCGTCAACCTTGACTTCGCTGCCGGAGTACTTCGAATAAATGACGCGATCGCCAACCTTGACGTTCATCGGGAGCGTCTTGCCCTCGTCGGTCAGGCGGCCCGTTCCCACCGCGCGGATGATGCCTTCCTGCGGCTTCTCCTTAGCGGTGTCGGGAAGGAACACGCCCCCCGTGCTCTTGTCCTGTTGCTCGACGTGCTCGATGACTACGCGATCGCCCAAAGGCTTGAGATTCACGAAAACCTCCACTGGGTCTGCTTGCTGGGATTAGCACTCTTCAGGCGAGAGCGCCAACTGAGGATGTTAGCAGACTCAGCGGGAGAGTGCAAGTAGCGGAGTGGGCGGAGTGCGGAGTGCGGAGTCAGCGGAGCCGAGTATGCAGAGCAACCGAGTAGGCTCAGTCGACGCAGGGGCATCGTCGCGCCGGAAAGCCTTTACCGGCGGGGCCCGGCGGCGAAACGGCCGCGCGCATGCGCCAGGGCGTTCCCACGCTTGGATGGCCTAGCAGGGCCGGCGTGTCCCCCGGTCAGCGGCGGAATAGCACCGTCAGGAGCGTCGTGACCCACGCCGTGAGCAACATTCCGGTGAGCCAGTTGAATCGCTGGCCCAGGTCCCGCTGTACCTCGGCGAGGCCGGCATGCACGGTATCGAAGCGGTGCTCGATGCCGTCGTTGTAGTCGAGATACAGGACGTATTCCCTGAGCCCACTCAGGCGTGGTGCAAGAGCAGGGTTCCGAGTACGATTCCCAACAGCCAGTTATGGCGCTGCGTTAACTCCTTTCGGAGTCGCCAACTTCGGCTCCAATTCGATGGTCGATCCCATCGAGGCGCCGGTCAATGCTGTCGAGGTGCTTACCGACCTGATCGAAGGCGCCTTCCAGGTGCGCGATGCGAGCTTCCACTGCTTCCGCGCTCATACGTTCCTCCCTAACACCATGCCTCTCTTTCACGCTCCAAGCGATCGCAGCGATACGGGACCTTTGGGCGTGTCTGATACGAGAAGACCTTCGGCAACTACGCTGTTGAGCACGCGCCGCGCCGTTCGTTCAGGGAAGCGCGTCAGTATCGTGGGCGACCTTTGTCTACTACCGGCCCGCAGCTGGTGCGGCGCCGGAGGAGGCGTCGACCTACATTGGGCAGGGCATACTTGGCACATCGTTCGAGGACTGGGGACGTGCGGTCCGCGCTTCGTGTTGTTACCTTCACGGCGGCCGCGGTGCGCCGCGTCGTCGACGCTGACGCAGGCGGAGCTGGAGCGCCTTGATGCCTGCGTGAACCACGACCTAAACGACTACGGCGAGGGCGACCCTCTCCACCTTGAATACGAGGTTGCCGCCCAAGCGGTCCGCAAGCTCGGCGAAACTTTCGGCCTCGACTGGCAGTCTGCGCTGCTTATGCAATGAATACTCGGCCGTCGAAGCATCAGACATGCTTCCATTGCGACCGCACGGCGTGCCGGTCTAACCCAGCCGGCTCGACCAGCCGTCCGGATAGTGCTTGCTGAAGTAGCCTCGCCGCGCCTCGACTTCGCGCAGAGTGAACGTCCTCGGCAGATTCTCGACCACATCGCGGACGAGCGTCTTCCATGTCGTAGGGTGTTTTTTCAATGAAGATCCCCCCGTAGTCAGCCGGAGCGCCGTTCGGCAGACGGACCCGAGCCTCCGCGGAGGGCGAGACGGGCGACGTTAAGCAGAGCATCCGCGCGACGCACGCGCCGGCGTTGCCGCACGTTCGACTCAGCGCGGCCCGAATAGTGGCGTGAAGAGCACTCCGCCGAGGGCGAAGCTCAGTGCTAGGGTGGCGGCGCAGAGCGCCAGGGCGAATCGCAGGTAGGCGCCGCTGACGCGGGAGGCGAGCAGCACGCCGGCCATCGCGACGGCGTAGGTCCCGAGCCCCCAGAAGTTGGACGTCCCCGTGGCGTTCACGATCGACCACGCGACGAAGCCGAGACCGAGGCCGCAGAGCACCGCCAGCAGCATCGTCGCAAACCAGACGACGAAATCGGACGCGTCGAAGCCCCCTTGCCCGCGCACCATGGGACCATGGTACACGCCGAGCCTGGAGGTCGGCTTAGACGCGGGTTAGGCTCCAAGCCTGCGCGGGTCCCCCCGTCTCATTGCAGAATGGGGCGGCGGTGATCGGCGAGCTGCGCATATCTCTCGGCGCCCTGCGCCGCAACGCACGCGCATTGCAGAACATGGTCGGCCGCGGGCGGGCGGCCTTCGTCGTAAAGAGCAACGCGTACGGCCACGGTCTTACCCCGACGGCGATAGCGATCGAGGGTTTTGCGGCGCGCATCTGCGTCTTCTCGGCTGAAGAAGCGACCACGTTGCGCGACGGCGGCGTGAGCGCGCCCATACTCATTCTTGGACCGGTGCCTCCCGAATCGCTCGACGACGCGCTCGCCGCTCGCGCCGAGATCGCGCTCTGGGACACGCGAAGTTTTCTGCACGATCTCGCGGCTGTAGCGCGGAGACGTTCGCAGCGCTTCGGCGTGCACGTCAAAGTCAACACGGGGCTCAACCGATTCGGCCTCGAGCCCGGCGAAGTCGCCGATGCAATCGAGGACTATCTTCGTCTGCCGGAGTTGCACGTCGCCGGCATCTACTCGCATCTTGCCTCCGCTGAAGAGATCGACTCCCCGTACACGATGCAACAGCTCGCGCGCTTCGAACGAGCCGTCGCCGAAAGCACGCCGATGCTCGAGCAGCGCGGCACTGCGCCGATACGTCACGTCGCTGCTTCGGCAGCTGCGATGCTCTGGCCGCAAACGCGCCTCGATATGTCGCGTTTCGGCATCGCGCTCTACGGACTGTGGCCGTCGCCTCAAACAAACGAAGCGATGGGACGCGAAGCGCTCGCGCTCGAACCGGCACTGACGCTCACGTCCTCGCTGGCGGTTACGCGCACCGTTGCAGCACATCAGCCGATCGGCTACGGTAATACATTCGTCACCCCGCAGGAGATGCGCGTCGGGGTCGTTCCGATGGGTTACTTCGACGGCGTTCCGCGCGCGCTCTCCAACCGCGGCTCATTTGCCGTCGGCGGTGCTCGCTGCCCGATCGTCGGGCGGGTTGCGATGAATCTCACGATGATCGACCTGACGCAAGCGCCGCACGCCGAGGCCGGCTCGACGGTGACGCTCATCGGCCGCAACGGGGATGTAGGAGTGACTGCCGACGAATGGGCGCAGTGGGCGCAGACGATTAACTACGAGATCGTCGCGCGCCTCCCCGCGCACATTCCGCGCAGATACGAGGACGACTAGCCTGCTAGGCTCCTAGCCCAGCACTTTGATCGCGGTGGCGAGGTCGATCGTTCCCTTATAGAGCGCGCTCCCGACGATGCAGGAATCGACGCTGTCGGGCGCCTTCGCGTTGAGCTCCATGAGATCGTCGAGACTGCGCGCCCCGCCGCTTGCAGTGATCTTCAACGAGGGAGCTGCCTGCGAGAGTGCGTGCAGCGAATCGATGTCGTAGCCGAGTCCCATCCCGTCGCGCAAGATTTCGGTGAAAATCACCCGGTTCACGCCCCACTGCACGACGCGTTGCGCGAGCGCGTCGCGCGCCACCGGTGTTCCTTCAGCCCATCCGTGCGTTGCGACGCGATCGCCGCGTACGTCGATGCCCGCGATGACTTGGTGACCGAGTCTCCAGATGATGTTGCGCGCGAGACGCTCGTCACTGACGAGGACCGTACCGATGATGACTTCCGTAGCGCCGAC
Source organism: bacterium (assembly GCA_021807065.1). GTDB lineage: Bacteria > Vulcanimicrobiota > Vulcanimicrobiia > Vulcanimicrobiales > Vulcanimicrobiaceae > Tyrphobacter. The sequence goes on along the minus strand of JAKAPO010000009.1, from coordinate 15,433 downwards.
ATCGATCCGTGCCTGCGCCTGTTCCGCCGTCCGTATGCCTCCGCCGGTCTGCACCGGAACGTGCACCTCCGCGCAGATGCGCTCGATCGCCCATAGATTTTCGCCCGATCCGAACGCACCGTCGAGATCGATGACGTGCAGGCGGCGTGCGCCGGCCGCAACGAATGCCTTGGCACGCGCAACGGGGTCGCGGTCGTAGACGGTCGCGGTCGCGAGATCGCCGCGCTCCATGCGCACGCACGCACCGCCGTGAAGGTCGATCGCCGGTATTACTTCCATTACTCACAGGCCTCGCACGTCGCGCTCCGGCCCCCTGGCCAAAGCGATGAAGTTCGCCAGCAGCCGCAATCCGGTCTGCCGGCTCTTCTCGGGATGAAACTGCGTTCCCATGACGTTATCCTGCGCGACGATCGCGGCAAACCGCTCCCCGTGCGTCGCGGCCGCAACCGTGCTTGGCCCAACCCGTGCGCGATACGAATGCAGGAAGTAGGCATACTCGTTCCTGCCCAGGCCTTCGAGAAACGGATGCGCCCGTATGGGCTCGAGCAGATTCCACCCGATGTGCGGTACGCGCGGGGCACGCGCGAAACGCTCGACGTCGCCAGAAAAGACGCCGAACCCCGCGCTGCCGCCGAACTCGCTCGATCGTTCGAACAGCAGTTGCATGCCGACGCAGATGCCGAGAAATGGCCGCCCGCTTCGGAGATATGAAAGGATCGCGTCGTCGAGGCCGCGTGCGCGCAGCGCGTCCATCGTCGCGCCGAAGGCGCCGTCGCCGGGTAAGACGGCTGCGCCGGAGTCTCGCAGGATCGTCGGACGATCGGTCACGATGAAGTCTGCCCCCTGCCGCTCGAGCGCGGCAATCAGCGAGCCAAGGTTGCCGCCGCCGTAGTCGATGACCGCGATTATTCGAGAACGCCTTTCGTCGACGGGATCTCGTCACCGGCGGCAAGCTTCGCTGCCGCGAAGGCGCGAGCAAATGCCTTGAACGCCGCCTCGCAGACGTGGTGGGCGACGTGACCGTGCATCTGGATGAGATGCAGCGTCATCTTCGCGTTGTCGGTCAGCGCGCGAAAGAACTCGCCGACCATCTCGGTCGGCATCGCACCGAGATCGTCGCGCAAGAACGTGACGCGGAAATTGAGATACGGCCGGCCGGAGAGATCGATGCTCGCGGCAACCAGCGCGTCGTCGAGCGGGACCATGACGGAACCGAAGCGCGCGACGCCGCGTTTCTCGCCGAGTGCCTCGTGAAACGCCTTGCCGAGCGCAATGCCTACGTCCTCGATCAGGTGGTGATTGTCCATGCCGTCACCGCTCGCGTGCAGCCGCAACCCCAATCCCGCATGTTTGGCTAGCGCGTGCAGCATGTGATCGAAGAAATCCACGCCGGTCGCGACCTCGATGGGACCGCCATCGAGATCGAGCTGCAGCTCGATCTTCGTCTCGGTCGTGGCTCGCGTGATGCTGCTGCGCCGCTCGCTGGCTTTCATCGTGCACCTTGTTCTAGATTCGTGCTAGAATATCCACTATCGTGGCACCACTCGATCTGACGAAACATCCGCCCCGCGGTCCGCGCGATCCGCTCGGCGGCCTATACATGCTTGCGCGAACCATCGACAAGTTGCGCGCAACGCTGCCGGGCGGAAATTTCGGCGCCTACCAGATACCGGGTTTCTCCGCACGGATGCTCTCTGCACTCGGCATCGAGGAGAGCGCGCTGCGTGACGTCGTCGCCCGCGGGTCGAGCGACGACGAAGTCGTGCAGTGGGTTCGCACCCACAGCGATCCCTCGCGCTACGACGAGTTCAACGCATCGCTCGAAGGGCGCCGTGTCCGCGACCGTATCGACGACGCAGCCTTCCGGGCAAAGTACGGCTGGATCACGCAAGAGTCACCCGCCGAAATCCTCGACATGCCGCTGCTCGACATGCTCGTTCTCGACGACGCGCGGTCGTTCTCCGGAGCCTCTACGGCGAAACGGTAACGCGGCGCGAGAGCGCGTAGCCGACGAGACGATCGACGAGCGCTTCGTAGCCGATTCCGGCCGCCGCGCACGCATCGGGAACGAGGCTCACCGGCGTCAACCCGGGAAGCGCGTTGATCTCCAAGATATAGGGCCGTCCCTCTCTGCTCACGATGAAATCGACTCGCGAGTAATCGCGCAGACCGAGGAGCCGATGCGTAGAGAGCGCCAGCGTCTGCAGTCGTGCGGAGAGGTCGCCGTCGATGCGCGCCGGAGTGATGTGCGTGCTTCCGCCTGGCTCGTACTTTGCCGAATAGGAATAGAACTCGTCGATGTTCGGGACGATCTCGACGACGGGAAGCGCCTCGTCACCGAGAATTCCGCACGTCAGCTCGCGCCCCTCGACGTACTCCTCCGCGAGCACTTGCGCGTAGGTTTTCGACGCGCTCAGCACCGCGTTCGTCCATTGCTCGTGGGTGCGCACGATCGTGACCGCCACGGACGATCCCTCGTAGCGCGGCTTGACGACGAGCGGCAGATCGAGCGATCCGGGAAGCAGCGGCAGCGTGCCGCCCGCGAGATCGAAGAGATCCCACGCCGGCGTCGGCAAACCTTCCGCGGCAATCAGTTTCTTCGTCAGATGCTTGTCCATAGCGAGCGCGCACGCTTCGACGCCGCTGCCGGTGTACGGAACGCGCAGATGTTCGAGCACGCCTTGGATCTCACCATCTTCGCCGCCGGTGCCGTGAAGCGCGTTGAAGAGCGCGTCCGGTGCGATGTCGCGTAGCGCATCGACAAAGCGGCGATCGTAGTCGAGCGAGTGCGCGTCGTAGCCGAGCGCTCCGAGTGCTCGCATCACGAGCCTTCCCGATTCGAGCGAGATCTCGCGCTCGGCGCCGGGACCGCCCATGGCGACGGCGATTCTCTCCTTAGACATCTGCGAAGACCCCGACGAGATGCACTTCCAACTGGAGCTCGACGCCGCATCGCTGCACAACCGCGCGACGCACGCGCGCGAGAAGCGTGGTAACGTCCTTCGCCGATGCGCTGCCAAGGTTGTTGATGAAATTGGCATGCACCGGTGACACCTCGGCATCTCCCTCGCGCCAGCCTTTCGCGCCGACGGATTCGATGAGCCGCGCGGCTTTGTCGCCGTCGGGATTGCGGAAACACGAGCCGGCATTGGGCAGCGCGACCGGCTGCGTCCGCTTGCGCCGCACGAGTCGCTCTTGTATTTCGGCGCGTACGGCTGCCGGATCACCGCGCTTGAAGGCGAGCGTAACACGCGAGACGACAGCGTCCCGCGCAAGCGTCGTATGGCGATAGTAGTACTGAAGGCTCACCGCATGCGGCTGCGGTTTGCTCGGCGATTGCACCCAAACTTGACGCACGAAGTCGCCGATTTCGCGGTCGGTTCCGGCGTTCATGCGCAGCGATCCGCCGACCGTTCCCGGAATCCCCGCAAGCGAGCCGATCGAGACCGCGCCGGCCGAAGCGCATCGCGCGGTGAGCGCAGCCATACCAGCCGAGGCGCCGGCCTCGGCAATGACTTCGCGATCCTCAACGCGTACGTCGACGTCGGCGAAGTGCCCACCCAAGCGCACGATAACGACGCGGACCCCGCCGTCGCCGACGAGCACGTTGCTGCCGCTCCCGAGCACGAGCCATGGCATGCGCCGCCGCAAGCACCACGTCATCAGGCGCGCCAGCTCGTCCTCGCTTTCGACGCTGACCAGCGCATCGGCCGGCCCGCCGATGTGCCACGACGTATACGGCGCGAGCGGCTCGTCGAACGCGACGCGTTCTCCAGCGATCGCCACCAACGCTACGCGATCGTCTTCGCTTAGGAGGCTCTGGAGCGCCTCGGCCGTTGTCATGCTCACGCGATGCTTCGCGCCGTCTGAGGCCGTACGCGACGGGCCAAGCGCGCTGCCACCTCAGTGATGTCGCCGGCACCCAGCATGAGGACCAGCGATCCTGGCGGAGCATCGGATGAAAGCCGCGTCTCCAGCTCTTCGACGCGCGCGACGCACGTTACGTCGGCGCCCAGTGCCGCGAGCGGCTCGCCGATCGACGCCGAGCTGACGCCGGGCAGCGGCGGCTCCGAAGCCGCGTAGACAGGCGCGAGATAGACGCGGTCGGCGCCGCTCAGCGCTTGCGCAAAATCGCGTGCGAGATAGGCTGTGCGCGTGAAACGGTGGGGTTGAAACGCAACGACGAGTGGCCCGCGATGATAGGCTCGTGCGGTCGCAATCGTCTCACGTATCGCGGTCGGATGGTGAGCGTAGTCGTCGACGACGATCATGCGCCCGCTGCGACAGAGCACGTCGAACCGCCGCTGCACGCCCTGAAACGCTCGCAAGCCGTCGGCAATGTGCGCGAACGGAAGTCCCAGTCCTCGGCCGACGGCGACGGCCACGAGCGCGTTGCGCACATTCATCGTCCCGGGTACGCCCAGCTCGACGCCTCCCAAGCAGACGCCGCCGGCGATAGCGTCGAACGTCGTGCCAAGCCCGTGCGCCCGCACGTTGCCTGCGCGCACGCCGGCGCCCTCGCGCAAACCGAACGTGACGGTCGGGGCACGGTGCTCGCGCTCGAGCAACGATGACGCACGAGCGTCGTCGGCGCCGATCACCGCTAGGCCGTCCTCCGGAACCCGCGCCACGAACGAAGCAAAAGCATCGACGAGCCGCGGAAGTTCGTCGTCGCTGGCGAGATGGTCGTTTTCGATGTTGGTGACGACGGCGACCTTGGGTTCGATGAGAACGAATGAGCCGTCGGATTCGTCGGCCTCAGTCACGAACCACGCGTCGCGCCCGGCGTGCGCGTTGCTTCCGAGCGCCCGATCGATGCCCCCGAGCGCGAGCGTTGCGTCGATACCGCCGCTGCGTAGCACCGCATGCACCATCGCCGTCGTCGTCGTTTTCCCGTGCGTGCCCGAAATCGCTATGCCGTGCGCGCTTCCGATCAGCTGCGCGAGCAGTTCGCCGCGATGGAGCGACGGAATGCCGCGGCGACGCGCCTCAAGGTATTCCGCATTACTCGTCTGGTCGATTGCCGAACTGAAGACGACGCGATCGGCGGCGTCGAGATTCTCGGGTGCGTGACCCACGTACACATCGGCGCCCTCGTCGCGCAATTGTTCGAGCAGCGCGCTCTCCTTCGTGTCCGATCCACGAACGCATTCGCCGCGCGCGAGCAACAGGCGCGCAAGCGCGCTCATACCGATGCCGCCGATGCCGATGAAATGGGTGGTCACGAAGGCCCCTCTCTTCGTGCAACCAAGGCGTCAATCCGCGCGACGATCTCGGCAGCGGCGTCACGTCGTGCGCCGCGAGCGCTCGCGCCCATAGCGGCCAGGCGCTGGGGGTCGCAGACCTCCTTCAGGATCGACCCCAAGCGCTGGGAAACCGCCGCGTCGTCCACGATGACGGCCGCGCCACGCGTTGCGACCGCTTGCGCATTGGCTCGCTGGTGTGCGTCGGCGTGGTGCGGATATGGCACCAAGATTGCCGGTAGCCCTAGCGCCTCAAGCTCGGCAAGCGTCGAGGCGCCGGCTCTCGCCAAAGCCAGATCGGAGGCGGCGTACGCATCGGCCGGGTCGTCGAGATACGGTCGCACCTTCCATCGCCCCGCGCTCGCATTGCGGACGCGCTCGTAATCGCGTTCCCCGCTCACGTGCAGCAGCTGCCAACCCTCTGGAACGCCGCCGCTTTCCACTAAAGCCGCAACTGCGTCGTTAATCGCCTGCGCACCTTGACTCCCGCCGAAAACGAGCAGCGTCTTCTTCGCCGGGTCCAACCCGAGACGTCCACTCGCTTCATCTCTCCGTGGCAAGTGCAATAACGAGGAGCGCACCGGCACACCGGTGCTCTTTGCATCCCAAATCTCGTCGATGCGCTTGGAGAGAAATCGGCTTGCGACACCGGGCACGGCGTTGGGTTCGAGCAATGCAATCGGCACGCGCGCGCGCAGCAACGCGCGACGTATGCGCGCTGCAAGCACGACCGGAACGCAGACGTATCCGCCCGTCGCGACGAGCATGTCCGGCCGAATGCGAGCCAACAGACGCAAGCTCTGTACGACGCCTGCCGCATTCCGCGCGAGCGTGCGAAGCACGTCGAGCGAAGCGCGCCGAGCAAGCGGATGCGCGCTGATCGTAAAGAGTGGATAGCCCTCCGCCGGCACGAGCCGCGACTCGAGCCGCTCGCGCGTGCCGACGAAGGCGACGTCGTCACCGCGGTCGCGCAGCCGCCGTGCAATTGCAAAGGCCGGATAGAGATGCCCGCCGGTTCCGCCCGCCGCGAACAATACTCTCATTGGCCCGCCAACAAGTCAGCGTGCAGCGCGAGAGTGGCGTCCGACGTTGAGGATGAGCGCGACGGCAACGAGGTCGACGACGAGCGAACTTCCGCCAAAGGAGATGAACGGCAGCGGAACGCCGGTGACCGGCCATGACGACGTGACGACGCCGATGTTGACGAACGCTTGCAGGACGATCATCCCGGCGCAACCGACGGCGAGCAGGAATCCGAACGGCTCGCGCGCCGCAAGTGCGATGCGTACGGCGCGAAACGCCAAGAGCAGGAACAACGCGACGACGGCGAGCGCGCCGATCAGTCCCAGTTCTTCGCCGAGTACGGAGAAGATGAAATCTGTGTACTGCTCGGGAAGGTAGTAGAACTTTTCGCTCGATGCCCCTAACCCGACACCGGTCAACCCTCCGGATCCGAGCGCGTAGAGCGACTGAATGATGTGAAAACCGGTATTCTGCGGATCGCGCCACGGATTGATGAAGGCAAAGATGCGCGCGCGCGAGGCAGGATTGTGCATGATTTCCAGCACCGCGGCGGGGAGAACAGCGAGGCTCGCAACGGCCATGTGCACGATGCGTGCGCCGCCCGCGAAGAGCATGACGAGTCCGGTCATCGCGATCAGGCTGGCCGTTCCTACGTCGGGTTCGGCAAAGACGAGCATCGTCGCGAGCGCCAGCGGAATGCACGCTGGTATGAGACCCCCGGCAAACTTGGTAACGTCGATGCGCGGTTCGCGGCCGGAAAGCCAGGCCGCGAAGAAGACGACGAGTCCGAGCTTCGCAAACTCGGAGGGTTGAAGCGAGAGCGGGCCGACGCCGATCCATCGGTGCGCACCGTTGATGCGCAGGCCGATGTGCGGCACGTAAGCGAGCAGCAAACCCAGGAGCGTAGCGGCAAAAATGTACGGGCCGAAGCGGCGCAAGAGCAGATAGTCCATGCGATAGGCGCCGTAGGCGGCGGCCCCTCCGACGATCAGCCACAGGAATTGGCGTTTGACGTAGTACGCGCCGTCGAGGTGTTGTGCGTACGCCGTCACGTTCGATGCCGAGTAGATCATCACCAGACCGATCCCGACAAGAATCCCGACGGCCGCGAAGAGCCAGGTGTCCGGTGGCGCCGCCGTGCTCGCTTTAGCGCGGCGCAAAGGCTCGTGGCGAATCGCGAGGCTACTGCGCATGGACGGTCTCTTGCAGCGAGCGAACCGCTCGCGCGAAACGTTCGCCGCGTTCCTCTGCCGAGCCAAACATGTCGAATGAGGCGCATGCCGGCGAGAGCAGTACGACGTCGCCCGAATGCGCGTAGCGCCGCGCACGTGCAAGCGCGTCTTCCATCGAGGAGGCGCTCTCGCCGGGGATATTGCCTGCGAGGCCGGCCAGCACCGGTGCAGATTCTCCGATGACGATGAGTGCCTTGGCACGAGCTCGTATGGCCGCGCCGAGCTCGCGGAAATCCGTTCCCTTCGCTCGTCCCCCGGCGATTAGCACGATCGGGCGCTCGTAGGAACTCAGCGCGGCGATGGTCGCTTGCGGGTTCGTGGCCTTCGAGTCGTCGACGTACAGGATGCCGTCGATCTGGGCAACCTCTTGCAGGCGATGCGGCAGCGCGGTGAAGCTGCGCGTCGCCTCGCGAGCTCTCTCGAGACCACATCCCGCCGCCGCCGCGGCCAGCAGCGCCGCCGCTACGTTGCGCACGTTGTGTTCGCCGGCGAGCGGAATGCCGGCGCGGCCGATCAACGCCTCGACGTCGCGTACCCTATATCCTCGGATCGCCAATCCTCGACGTTCGAGACGAGGCACGAGTGCGCCGAGCAGCGGATCGTCGAGGTTGATAATCGCCGTATCACCATTCGCTTGATTCTCGAAGATCCGGAACTTCGCCGCGGTATACTCCTCCATCGAGCGGTAACGATCCAGATGGTCGGGCGCCACGTTGAGCACGACCGAGATACGCGGCCGGAACTGCACGATCGTTTCTAATTGAAACGACGAGACTTCCGCAACGCACCACGTGTGCGGCCCGGCTCCGGCGACTTGCTCGATCAGCGGATCGCCGATATTGCCGCCGACGCGGACGTCGCGGCCGCACGCTCGCAACATGTGGCAGATGAGCGCGGTCGTCGTCGATTTCCCTTTCGTTCCGGTAACCGCAATGATCGGACCGGCGCAGAGGCGATACGCCAACTCGATCTCGCCGACGACCGGAATCTTTGCATCGCGAACGATTTGGAGCACCGCCGATTTCGGCGGGACGCCGGGAGAGAGCACCGCAAGCGTCACGCCGGCCAAAGCGTCCGCGAGCATGCCGGCGCTGACGAAGCGCGCTCCAGCATTCTCGGATGCTGCGATGGCACCGCTCAACGCTTCGCGCGGCTTCTCGTCGGTCGCGATCACGCGGGCTCCGTTCGCTCGCAGCGCCTTAGCCGCTGCGAGCCCGCTCTTTCCGAGCCCGATGACCACTGCGGTCTCGCGATCAAACATAGACGATAGCCCATCCTATCACAGAACAAATCATCGATGCGAGCCAGAAGCAGAACGTTACCGTGCGCTCGGGCCAACCGGCGAGTTCGAAATGATGGTGGAGCGGGCTCATCAAAAGAATTCGCCGTCCACCCGTCACTTTGTAATAGCCTACCTGCAGCATGACGGAAAGCGCCTCGGCCACGAACAGCCCGCCGACAATCAGGAGCAGGAGCATCTCGCCGTCGAGGATCGCGGCGCCGGCGAGGAGCGCACCGAGCGCGAGCGACCCGGTGTCTCCCATGAACATCCGTGCCGGGTAGCGGTTGTAAACGAGAAAACCCAGGCATCCTCCAATCGCAAACGAGACGATCGTGTTGCGACCGCTCTCGTCAAGTCCCGCGGCGAGCGCGGGAATAACCAAGACGTAGAGCGGCGGAACCATCGCGCCCGCCGCAAGGCCGTCGAGTCCGTCGGTGAGATTGACGGCATGAACGGCGCCCGTGACCGCGAGGATCCCGAGCACGATCCAGGCCCAGTGCGGGACGATCAGATTGAAATGTTGCGTGTGAACGATCGCGTCGCTGAAGCCCGCATTCGAGGCCATGCGCAGGAAGATCGCACCGACAAGAGCCGTTGCGAGGAATTTCGTGCGCGCGCGCAGCCCGGCATTGCGTCCTTTGCGAATGCCGAGAAAATCGTCGATGAAGCCGACGGCGGCGCAGCCGAAGACGAGAACCGCGAAAGCAGCCGCGGAACCGCCGCGCGAGACGAGCACGCCGGCGGCGACCGCCGCGAGGATGGCGATGCCACCCATCGTCGGCGTACCCGTCTTCTCCCGATGCGTTTTCGGTGCATCTTCGTACGCCGTCTGCTTGAACTGCAGCCGCCGCAGGAGCAGGAGGAGCGGCACACCTGTGGCGAGCGCAATTGCGAACCCAGCGGCGATCTGCCAGAGAAGCGTAAGGAGCGCACTCGGCGTCATGCTATAGGCTCGGCGCTGCGGACGAGCGGATTGCGGCCGGCGCCGCGCCATTTCAGGACGACGATCGGCGTCTGTTCGTCGCCGTTGCCGTGCGGATTCCCCAGCAGCGCGCGCTCGACGATCTCCCGGTCCACCTCCGGGCTTGCGCCGAGAACCTTCGCTCGCTCGAGGTCGTTCGCGTCGACGACCGCGCATGCAACACCGGTTCGCGCGCGTACCTCGCATGCGAACGCGTCCGGTTCGCGTGGCGCGAAGACGATCGCACGCTCGTACGGCGGAAGCGTGCCGGTGTAGCCGTCGATCGCCGTAATAGCGTCGCCCATACATTCGTAGAAGACGCCGCGGCGTCCGCGCAGGCGTCCGATGACGTGCCTGAACGCGGAGAGGAGGACTTTACGAGCACCGACCCGATCGATCACGATCTGGAGCGACTCCGGCTGGTTTACGGTAGCGAGCGCTCCGGCACGGCGCGACAGCGCGTACGCGAGGCGCGACGGGCGTACGTGCTCGGCCACGACGAACTCGCCTTGAGCGATCGCGAGGGCCGTTTCCGAGACTGCGATGACGTCGTCGCTGCGCGCGGTGCCCGCGATAGCCTCTGCAACGAGCTCCGCAAGATCGTCGCCGGCTCGCACGAGGCGCGTTCGTATGGGGATCGCAACGATCCCGGCCGGGAGATGTTCGCGCGTCACCGCCAGCGGACGTATCACGATGCCGCTCTCAACCGCTCGACGATCTCCTCCAATTGATACTTGCGGGAGCCCTTGAGCAGCACGAGGTCGTCATGCCGTGCGTGTTCCCGTAACCAGTCCGCCGCCTCGGCATTCGACCCGAACACGACGATGCGCTCCGGCGCAAGCCCGCCGCGGCGCGCGCCCCGTGCGAGCGCCTGCGCGTACTCGCCGCCGACAAGCAGCCAATCGGCGGTTGCCGCCGCGCGTTCTCCAACGCGTTCGTGCAGTGCCTCCGATTCGACACCGAGCTCGGCCATACTCGAGAGCACCGCGATGCGGCGTGACGCCCCCTCCTGTGCGAACGCCTCGAGAGCGGCGATCGTTCCCGACGGATTCGCGTTGTACGCATCGTAGATGAGCCGCAGCCCGTGCGCGAGCGGGATGCGTTCGTAGCGCCCTTTGGGCAGCACGAGATCGCCGATCGCCGCGAGAATCTTCTCGCGACGCTCGGCGTCGTCGAAGCTCCCCACCTCGATCGCCGCAGCGATCGCTGCCGCGAGATTCGAACGATTGTACGCGCCCGGAAGCCGCACGTCGATCGCGTGCTCCGCTTTCCGGTTCATCCCGTCGGCTACGAGCAACGTTTGCGTGCCGAGTACGGCGCATAGGCGCCCTGCCGGCAACGGCACGGGGAGCGTTTGCGCCGCAAGGAACCACGCGGGAGCACGCTCGAGCGACGGCGCTCGGCGCCGAGAGGCTTCGTCGTCCAGATTCAGCACCGACCGAGCGCCGGTGGAGAAAAGCGACCACTTCGCCTCCTCGAGCTGCTCGCGCGAACCCATGATCTCGAGGTGCGCTTCGCCGATATTCGTGAGCACGCCGACATCGGGCAACGCCACGGCGGCGAGTTTTGCGACGTCGTCGGGGTAGCGTGCGCCGATCTCGACGACGACGACGTCGTATCGATCCTCGGACGCAGCGAGCAGCAGCTTCGAGACGCCGATTTCGTTATTTTCGTTTGCCGGCGACGCGATCGCGCGAGTGCCCGCCGCGGTAAACAGTTGCTTGAGCAATACCTTGACCGTCGTTTTCCCGGTGCTGCCGGTGATCGCGATCACGTCAGCGGAGAAGTGCCGCCGCGCCGCGCCCGCCAGCGCCATGTACGCTGTGCGCGTATCCGGCACGAGCAAGACCGCGACGCCTTCCGGCACCGCCTCCGCGCGGTCGAGCACGAGCGCGCTCGCTCCTTTGGCAACGGCTTGTGCTGCGAAGTCATGTCCGTCGAATCGCCCGCCGTGCAATGCCAAGAACGTGTCGCCGGAGCGCAACGTTCGCGTGTCGGTGGTGACGCGCAGCTCCCGTGGCCGCCGTTGCTCCTCGACGACGCGTGCGCCGGTGACGCGCACTGCTTCTTCAAACGTGATGCTCATCGCCGCTCGAGCGCTTCGCGCGCTACCGCTGCATCGTCGAACGGCAGGGTGCGATCGCCGACGATCTGATAGATCTCGTGTCCTTTGCCTGCGACGAGCACGACGTCACCGGGCTGCGCCTCGCGCACTGCGCGCTCGATTGCGGCGCGGCGATCGACTTCGACGGTGTGCACTCGCTCGCCGATGCCCGTCTCGATCTCCGCAACGATCGCCTGAGGCTCTTCGCTGCGTGGATTATCGCTCGTAACGTAGATCCGGTCGGCAAGCTGCGCCGCGATACGTCCCATCTCCGGTCGCTTGCTGCGATCGCGGTCGCCACCGCAGCCAAAGACGACGGCAACGGACCCGCGTGCGGTTTCACGCAGCGCGCGCAGTGCCTGCTCCAACGCGTCGGGGGTGTGCGCGTAATCGACGACCACATCGATGCCCGCCGTGTTCGCCACGCGCTCCATCCGCCCCGGTACGTGCGTCAGCGCTTCAAGTCCGCGGGCGCTCGTCGCATCGTCGATCCCGTGCATGCGCGCCACCGCAATCGCCGCGAGCGCGTTGACTACGTTGAAGCGCGCGGGAAGGTTCAGAGTGAACGCCGTCTCGCCCGTGATGAACGTACTGCCCTCGGCGTGCAGCTCGACGTTCCGCGCGACAACGTCCGCATTCGCGTGCATCGCGTAGCTCATCGTCGGGACGCGCTGTTTTACCTCAGCGGCCCAACGCGCACCGTACTCGTCGTCGAAGTTGAGCACTGCCGACTCGGCCATCTCGAAGAGATGACGTTTCGCCGCGGCGTATGCCTCCCGCGAGCCGTGAAAGTCGAGATGGTCGCGAGTTACGTTCGTCAGCACGGCGCAGCGAAATCGCACATCCTCGACGCGAGCGAGCGCGAGCGCATGCGAGCTCACCTCCATAGCGACCGCCCGCGCCCCGGCGTCGCGCATACCGGCGAGCACGGCGTGGAGGTGTTGCGGAAGCGGCGTCGTGTTCGCCAGCTGCCAGGTACGCCCCGCACACTCGGCCCCGACCGTACCGATGACGCCGCAACGAATCTGTGCCGCGTTGAAGATCGAAGCGATCATACGCGTCGTCGTCGTCTTACCGTTCGTTCCGGTGACGCCGACGACGTCGAGCGTCAGTGAAGGGTGGCCATGAAAGGCCGCGGCGAGCGCAGAGAGCGCGCGCCGCGTATCCGCTACTCCGAGCGCTGGAACGGCAAGCGGTCTGTGGTTCCTGCCGGCTTCCACAACGACCGCAGCCGCACCGTCTGCTACGGCCTGCCCGACGAAATCGTGTCCGTCGACGTGCTCGCCGCGCAGCGCAACGAAGAGCGCCCCGGGCACAACCTCGCGAGAGTCTGCGGCGATTGCGTCGATGGCAACGCCGGCGATCTCGCCTCGGACGCGCGCGTTCGGCAGCCGCGCAACCAGTTCAGAGAGAAGAATGGGCAACGCTCGCGCTGTGGGGTAACACACCATCGCGCAGCATTGCGGCGCGCGCGATCTTGACGAACGCGGGCGCGGCGACCTCGGCACCGTAGTAGGAACCGACGGGGCGATCGAGTTTCACGTAGATGACGTAGCGCGGATGGTCGTAGGGAATCATGCCGATGAACGATGCCGAGTAGGCTCCCGGCTCGTAGACTCCATTCTCGGCCATCTGTGACGTTCCGGTCTTTCCGGCCGTCTCGTAGCCGGGAAGCTGCGCGGTCGGATCGCCGGTCCCGTGCAGCACCACCGCCCGCAGGAACGAGCGCAGCTGCGCCGCGACCTCCGGCGAGAAGACCCGCCGCACCACCTGCGGGTGAAAAGTGCGCACCACCTGACCCGAGGAATCCACGTAGGCCTTCACCAGCAGCGGCCGCATCAGCAGCCCGCCGTTGGCGATCGCGCAGTAGTAGCGCGTCAACTGCAGCGGCGTCACCGCTACCCCTTGCCCGAACGACATCGTCGCCAGAGACGGCGCGCTCCACTGCGAGGGCGGCGGTACGATCCCCGGATTCTCGCCCCCCAGCCCAATGCCGGTCGGCTCGCCGAATCCCGCCCGGCGCTCCATCGCGTAGAATGCCGCCGCACCGGTCCGGATCCCCACCTCGGCCGCACCGACGTTGTGCGAGTACTCCACGATCTCTTCCAGCGTCTCGCTGCTCCCCACCAGCGGCATCGCGTCGTCGGCGTTGTGAATCGTCCAGCCGCCCACCTCGATCGCGTTGCGCGCCGGGAAGCGCGACGAGAGCGTCACCCGTCCCGAGGTCAGCGCCGCCGCGGCGGTGACCAGCTTGTAGGTCGAGCCCGGTTCATAGGCGTCTTGAATCGCGCGGTCGCGCTGGGCGTTCGCGCTCGCGCTCTCCCAATGGTTGGGATCGAAGTCGGGGAGGTTGGCCATCGCCAGCACCTCGCCCGTCCGCGGGTCCATCACGATCGCGGTGCCGTCGGCGGCGTGGTAGCGCCGCATCTGCTCTTGCAGCGCGTGCTGCGCCGCAAACTGCAGGTACGAATCCAGCGTTAACTCCACCGAGAGACCGTCGACGGCGGGTTTGACCACGTCTTCACGCGCGAATGGAATCGGTTGCCCCAAATCGTCTTCCTGCACGAGCACTTTTCCGAACAGACCGCGCAGGACGTCGTCGTACGCGTACTCGACGCCGGCCAGACCGTTCTCGTCGGTGCCGACGTAGCCGATTACCGTTGAAGCCAGCGTCCCGACGATATCGACGCGCCGTCCGGTAACTTCGTGCTGGAGAAAGACGCCCGGTAAATCGAGAGCGCCGACGCGCTGCGCGACGTCGTACGGAACCTTCCGCGCGATGTACACGAACTGCGCCCGCGGATCGTGGAGAAGACCGACGGTCTGCGTGTCGAGCGGTCCGGCGATGGCACCGAGTTTCGCGATGACCTCGCGCATGTTCGTGACCTGCTGCGGATCGACGTAAATCGACTCCGACGGAAGCGAGCGCACGAGCGTATTGCCGTCACGGTCGAGGATCGATCCCCGATGCCCCGCAACCATCACGACCCGGGTCCGCTGATTCAGCGCGTCGCGGGCAAAGACCGGTCCGTGCAGCACTTGCACGTCGTACAAGCGCCAGACCAGATACAGCGCCATCGCGAAGCAGACGAAAAAGAAGATTTTCGCCCGAACCGGCGTCACGCGCGTGAACGCGCGCCTGTGCACTCAGAAGTTCCTCACCTCAGCGGCAGGAAGGCCAGCGGATTTGCCTGGCGTTGCGGCGGTTCGAGGCTCACCCGCACGAAGCGCTGCGGTTGCACCATGCCCAGCTTCGCGGCAACGGCGGCGAGCCGGTCGTCCGAAGTGAGAGCATCGATCTGATCGTCGAGTCTGGCCGTCTGCAGTTCCAGGGCGGCACGCCTGGCGTGAGCGCGGTCGACCGAATAGGAGAGCGCGGTGATATTCGCGGTGAGCAAGACCTCGGCAAGCAGCACCAGCATCACGCCAACGATGCACAGCGTCACCTTGCGCACCGCAGCGTAGCGGTTTCGCTGTTGGGCGACGATGCGGCGGTGCGTCGCGGCACGGGCGGCGCGAGGATTGCGTATGCGCGGGGCGGTTGCCAAAGCGTGCGCGGTCATCGTTCCGGCCTCCGCTCGCCAGATC
>JAKAPO010000223.1 GCA_021807065.1 bacterium | reverse complement strand
GCTCCATTACTTCATCTGGGTCGTCGTCCTATGGCTTGGCTATGCGCTCATTGCCTCAAACGTTATGGCAGTCGTCATTCCCGTTGCCCGTGGTCTCGGTGCTAACGACGCGTTATTCAAAGAATCAAATCCGCGTTATGTCGCGTTTTGGGTAGGTGTAGCACTCGTCGTTGCGTCGCACGTCCCTATTGCAATGCAATGGGCGGCAAAGCAGGATCAATTCCCTGAGTACGACGGAACGATTATGCTCTCACTTATGGCCGTGTCCGCCGTCTTCTTTGGAGGACGGGATCTAGCGCTTTCCGCCTGGGCCGCGATCAGCTCAGCGGCCACAACCGCAATCGTGCAGTCGAGGAATCGGCATGCTTCACAGACTCTCATTGGGCAAATCACGCTCTGCGGAGGAATCGCACGAGGCGTCTTCCGCGCTCGGAACCTGACAACCGGCGCGCCTGAAAGGGGCACGGTTCTGCTCTACGGTGAGCGTAGCGCGAACCGTGGAACGATCGTTTTCGGTGCGCCCGGGTCGTCAAAAACGCGCTCTAAGGTATATCCAGACTTCTACTGGGGTCTTCGGACGTCACAACGCGCCGGTGCCATCGTTTTTATCACGAAGAAGCGGGCCACGGAAGATTTCCTCGCGATCGCGCGTGCGTTCCGGCGCCCCGATCAGATTCACGTCGTTGGAATCGGTACCGATCGCGCATCGCTGGACATCACGGCGGGGATGTCGCACGAGTCTATCGGCGACGCCATCAAGGACGGCCTCGGCGAGTCGCACTCGGAGTTCTGGAAGCAAGGCCCATCAGCATTCGTCGAGGGATTCGTGGAACTTATCCAAGCGCTCCGACCCGCCACGGTTCACGTTCCCGGTGCCGTCGATCAAGATGGGAATATCGAACCCGGCGGCGATGCCTACGATTTTGTACTCGGCGACACGCTGCCCACGCTGCTCGACCTCGTCACGCTCGACGGCCGGCTCCTGGATGCCGTCTTCCGTCACGCGCTCGAAGTTGTGACGAAGCTCGAGGCCGACGAGCACGATGAAGCGCTCAAGCTTCGTTCGCTGCTGCGCGAGGTGAAAGGTCGCGTCGTCCCGCTTCTGAAGCGTGACCCGAAACTCGCTGAGGAGCTCCGCCAGTCGGCGCTACCGCAACTCCAGCCCTTCGGCCGGGGCGCCGTTCGCCGCGCCTTCTGCGATCGCCATGGCGTCGATCTGTCTCTCGTAGAGAAGGGGCATATTTTTCTCGTCGAAATCGACGAAGCTGAACATCCGCGCGCGGTCAATACGGTCGTGCGCATGCTCTTCCGGCGAGTGGTGCAGATGGCGCGCGAGCGCACGGCAAGCAGCCGGGTCGGTAATCTCGATCCGATTCTGCTCATTTGCGACGAATACGCAAACTACGCAGCCGCAGGCCATGTCCAGGCCTGGAACACGATCCGTGAAAGCAACTTCGTCGCCACAGTGGGCCTCACGAGCCTCAGTGCGCTCGTCAAGCAAATCGGCGATCAGCGCGCCGCCGACGCGATCGTATCGAACTTCTCGAATAAATTTTTCCTCGACACCGACGACAAGGCAGCTCGAGACTTGGCAAATGAACTCGTGGGCAAAACGACGATTATACGCCACGGAACGAGCGAAGGCACTTCTAAGACCCGCGGTACGTCTTCAAAAGGTCCCATGAGCGCTGGCTCGCACAGCTCCAGCGCGACGTCACAAACTGAGAGCAAGGCCGAGCAGCGCGAAGACACCCTCGACGGATCCATATGGCGAACGCTCCAGGGCAAGAGGGAGTCCGCGAGCGCGATCGCCTTCATACGTACCGACGACGGAACGCTGACCGACGTCGTGACGCTCGGGGTCCTCGATCCGAGCAACGGAATCGCTACAGCGATACCGGAGCATTACGGCCTTTAGGCGGCTGCGCGACTCAGGTCGCGCAGCTGAGCAGCGATTCGACGATTTCATACATCGCCGGGTCTGCGCTTTGCAGCCGGGCCTTTGTGGCCTTCGGCCAATGCGAGCTAGCATCGTTCACCTCGACGAACGCACGGATCGACTCGGCAAAATACTCGTCGAGTCCCGTCGCTGCGTAGGGCGTGACGAAACAACGTGCATCGCGAAAGGCTTTGCGAATCCCCGGGTTGACACCTGAGAGGTAGACTCCACGGCCCAACGCGCAATCGATCGCATGGCCAAACTCGTGGGCGATCGTCATCGGGGAGCGGGAACGCAGGTATACCGTACGCTCTTCGACGACGAAGAGACCCGCAGGCGGCGCCGGCCAGCCGTCGACGTCGATGCCGAGACGTTGCAACGCGGGAGAGACTTCGTAATAGCGCTCGCGCGGCTTCAATGCCCGCACGATTCCGCCAAATATTGCGACGCGGCGAACGATCGATTCGGGGAACGCGCTTAGCACCGTAGCGATCTGGGCTTGCACCTTGACGGTGGCATCGGGAATGAGTGCGCTGTAGAGGCTTTCCATCGTAGCTCCTTGGCCTGCGGCCGACTCGTGATGAGCCGGGACAAGGCTGGCGGAGCGACGACGTCAAGGGCGCAGAGCGCAGCGTCCCTTGCGTCGGCATAAGCGACGCCGGACTAGGATCGAGCGACTACGAGCGGCGTGGGCCGAGGACTATGTTACCGAAACTCGCTCGCACAAGCGCGATATAAATTCCTGGTCGACCGGCAGGGAGGCTGGCGGGAAGGCGGTGGTTGAATCCAGGCACATGCACGTCATCGTAGATAACCTAAGGGCTGATCCATGGGCGATTACGGCCGGGATCGCAGCGGTCATTGCAGCGATAGTGGCGATCATAACGCTCTTTGTTGCCATCCGAACACTGCGCCTGACGGCTCGGCAAACGAGACTTGCAAAAAAGACGCTAGACGCCACAAAGGCCGAACTTGAGCTCGCAAACGCACAACTCACCGAAACCGCGAAGGCGAGCCGGCAAACGCAGGAGGCGTTGAAGCTGGGGCATCAGCAGCTCGAATTTATGCAAAAGGCGGACCTGGATCGAGCCCGCAGCCTGGCACCTCGCATTACCGCTCGTATGGAACTCGGCGGAAGCGGCGCTCGCTACGTGTTGCGCTTGTCGAACTCAGGAGCGACGGCATCGTACGTTCTCGTCACAGGTCGCGATCCGGCCGGCGACTTCCATAACCCGTTTCGTCAAAAGCTCGATCCGGGGGAAGATATAATGCTCACAGAGTTCTACGTGCTCCCATCTACACAGCAAAATTACTGTCAAGGGATCCGAATAAGGGCAAAGGACTTGCTCGGAAACAAGTACATCACCGAGTACCGCTCCCTAGGAGTATCCTTGGCTTATCCGATCTTTCGAGAACCGTGGCTTGGAAAGGATATTGGTGCGCCGCGGCCGTCGCGATGCTCCGAAGACGTCTCATGGGAAGTCGAGCATTTCGAGCGCACGATCGGCGAGCCGGACGAGCCCGTCGAACAAGGTTTTGACATCGACGCCCCAGCGTAACCGCAGGAGCTTCGCGATACGGAGCTATATCATAAGGTAATTAAATGCCGTCCGGTCAGTAAATTGACATCGCTGAAGAGAGAGGCCATGGAAATAATCACTGAGCGCACTGAGGTTGACCACTGCCAAGCGGTCCTAGTTAACTCTTTTAAGCGCGGGACTTTGCCGTTCACGCGCATCGTGCATGCCGCTAGATTTTCCGTGCGTCGCAAAATTCATTGGGACCCTCGTAACAGAGTGTGGGCCCACTTCAGTCGCCCCAATACGCTGTTCTGGAATCTATTCGGCTTGGACGACCCCGAATCGCCGGGACACACTAAGAAGGTTAGAAATGTCGTGCAGATCAATCCTTCGCGGCTAGGGCACTTTACCACCGGCGGAGCCTTTGTGAGTGACTCGGAGGACGACGTTGTCTACCTTGCGCACTGCGGTAAGATCGGCGGCGAATCGGTCGGCCAGACGGAAAATTTCATCAGCATATTCGATACTTTGCACCTGAAAGCGGGAAGGGAAGCAAAGGCCTACACGATCATAGCCGACATTGAGGATCCACAACTAAACCAGCGGATCGCAGCATTCGTGGCGGCCGCGGCCTCATTCAAAACTGGCCGAGGCAAGATGAAGAACTCGGCTACATCGGCCAAGCCATTGGCCGGAGACGAGTATGCTGGCACGATCCGATATCGCCGCGGCGGCTATGTGTCAACAGTGCGTCTACACGGGCGCGTGTATCGCAACCTAAAAAGCGCGTTGGAGAAGCTCGGCTTATCCGGTCTGAAACGTGACGTAAACCGCGACCTATATCTGCGTACGGGCGGGCGAAACGTTCTCTTC
>JAKAPO010000222.1 GCA_021807065.1 bacterium | reverse complement strand
GAAGAGGGCTACGACCCACTCGCCGGTTACCCTCCCTGCTGACGCTTTTTTCCTAGATTTTTGCGTTTTGACGGCGAACTTTCTGGCACGATAGCTCGTTTAAGGAGATAGACTTCCACGGGGTGACCCGCCTGGGTCGGAAAGGCACTGTGGTGAGTAATCGCGTTTTCTCGTTCCTGAAGAAGAGTTCGTGCGCTGTTTTTGCCGTCTCGCTACTGGCGACGACGGCGCCCGCTTTGGCCGACCATCACAATGGGGGCGGCGGTGGCGGTTACCGCGGCGGCGGCGCACCTTCAGGCGGCTATCGTGGTGGACCGCCTTCGGGCGGCTATCGCGGGGGACCGCCTTCCGGAGGCTATCGCGGTGCGCCCGTCTACCAGTACCATCCGCCGGCGGTGAACGGCGGCGGCGATCGCGGGGGACCGCCTTCCGGAGGCTATCGCGGTGCGCCCGTCTACCAGTACCACCCGCCGGCGGTGAACGGTGGCGGTGGCTACAGCGGGGGTCAGTATCCCGGTCGCGGCTACCGCGGCGCACCCGTCTACCAGTACCACCCGCCGACGGTGAACGGCGGCCGTGGCTACAATCCACCGGCGCGTGGATATCGCCAGACCGCGCCCGAGTATCGCAGATCGCCAGGATATCAGGGTGGTTATCGTTCGACGCAGCCCGAGTACCGCTCCGGCGGCGACCACCAATGGTACGGCCGGGGCAACGTGAACTGGAACTACGCTCGTTATCCGCAGGACTACGACGGACACTGGGACTGGGACGACGGCAACGAGTGGTACGACGGCTACTGGCACAGTTACTGGGACGATGAAGATTGGATGTGGTGGGATGGCCACTACGGATTCTGGTGGTTCTATCCCGTCATCGCCATGAACATCTTCATCTACGAGTATCAGCCCGATTACTGCGAATACTGGGACGGCTACGAGTGGGTGCCGTACTACGATCCGTACAGCGGGCTGTACTGCCCGTACTGAGCAATCCATCGAGGCGCTTCCCTCGACGTCGCTCGGTGCTTGCGCACCTCGCTCGGGATGACAAAGTGAAGGGGCTCGTGATAACGGGCCCCTAAGTTTCCCTAAACCTAGAAGGAAAGAGTTATGAGGCGCTACCCTCGACGCCGCGCAGGGGCCATGGTGTACTCGGGATGACAAAACGCAATCCCGTCAACCCGCTTGGGATGACAAGGGGAGATTTCATTCGAGAGTCGTCGGCCTCGCTTGCGACGCTCTCTTTGTGCGGGGCGGCCGCCGGTACCGGTACCGGGCATAGCTACGGCAGCAACTGCATCGGTCTGAGCGGCACGTGGTGGATCCGATCGCCGCAGATGCAAGCGTATCCAACGACGGTGCCGTCGACCGTCCTAGCGGCGCTCGTTCGCAACGGCCTCTACCGCGAGCCCTATGTTGGGATGAACCTGCGCGCGATTCCAGGCACGACATATCCGATCGGCGCGATGTTCGCAAACCTCGAAATGCCGGCGGACAGCCCGTTTCGATTGCCATGGCGCTACGAGACGACGTTTACCTTCCCAAAAAGCTTTCATGGTAAGAGGGTCGCCTTGTCGATCGGGGGCATCAATTACCGCGCCAGCGCATGGCTGAACGGCAGAAAGGTTGCCGGACCCGATCGTTTGGCGGGAATGTGGCGTTCGTTCGAGTTCGACGTTACCGATTTTCTCCGCAACGGCACGAACGTACTCGCTTTCGACGTCGCGGCACCGACACCCGACGATCTTGCGCTGACGTTCGTCGATTGGAATCCGATGCCGCCCGACAAATGCATGGGCCTATTTCGCGAGGTCTCGCTCGTCGCAAGTGGGCCGGTGACGGTGCGGCATCCACAGGTGATCGCACGTCTGGAGTCTTCGCTCGAGCGTGCCTTCTTGAGCGTCTTCCTGGAGTTGCAGAATCTCGTTCACGAGCCGGTCCATGGCACGCTCTATGCGCGCATCGGCGGTCGCAAGCTAACGCGAAGCGTCGCGCTCGGCGCCTCCGAAAGGCGCATCGTTGCACTGACGCCGCAACACCATGCAGCGCTGACCTTCGAGCATCCGCAGTTGTGGTGGCCGGCACAGATGGGGGACCAACCCATGCAGCATCTCGACGTTTGGTTCGAGGTTGACGGTGAAATATCCGATCGGGAGGAAACGAACTTCGGCATTCGCGAGGTCACCTCCGAAGTCGACGCGCATGGGCACCGCCTTTTCAGCGTCAACGGCCGGCGCATGCTGATTCTTGGAGCAGGCTGGACCTTCGACATGATGCTGCGTGACACAGCACAGCGACAGGAAGATCAGATCCGCTACATACGCGACATGCATCTCAACACGGTCCGTCTCGAAGGCAAGATCGGCGACGACACGTTCTTCGATCTCTGCGATCGATACGGGATCATGGTCATGGCCGGTTGGTGCTGTTGCGACCGCTGGGAGCGCTGGAACGAATGGACGCCGGAAAACTATCTGATTGCCGAGGAATCGCTGCGGACGCAGGTGCGGCGTCTGCGCAACCACCCGTCGCTGCTGACGTGGCTGTACGGGAGCGACAACGCGCCGCCGCGCGACGTCGAGGAGATCTACCAGCGCGTTCTGCGCGAGGAACGCTGGCCGAATCCGTATCAGGCTGCGGCGAGCGCGCGCACGACGCAGATCGGCAACACCGGATTCAAGATGACCGGGCCGTACGACTACGTTGCGCCCTCGTACTGGCTGGATACGCGCGCACCCGGCGGAGCAAGCGGCTTCAATTCGGAGACGAGTCCCGGTCCCGCGGTGCCGCCGGTCGAATCGTTGCGACGCTTCATTCCAAGGGATCATCTATGGCCGATCGACGCGGTGTGGAACTTCCACGCCGGAAGCGGGCACTTCAAGAACATCGAGAGCTTCACGCGTGCGCTCGAGGCGCGATACGGCGCGGCGACCGGGGTCCAGGATTACGCGCGCAAAGCACAATTGATGACCTACGAAGGAGAGCGCGCGATGTTCGAGGCGTTCCGCCGTAACAAATACGTCGCGACGGGCGTCATTCAGTGGATGCTCAACAATTCATGGCCGGGGTTGATCTGGCACCTCTACGATTACTACCTTTGTCCGGCCGGCGGGTATTTCGGCGCCAAAAAGGCATGCGAGCCACTACACGTACAGTACTCATACGACGATCGCTCGGTCGTCGTGACCAACGAGCATCATCGTGCCTTTCCCGGTTACGCGGTCATCGCCGAAGCATACGATGCGACCGCGAAGGCGGTATTCGGTGAGAGTCTTCCGCTCGATATTCCACCTGACAGCGCGACGCGCGCGTTCGTGGTTCCCCCGTACGGCGGTTCGCCGCTGTATTTCTTACGCCTAAAACTGCGCGACGCGGGTGGTGCCACCGTGAGCACAAATCTGTATTGGCTCGCAGAACGCGGCGACAGGTTCGATTGGAGCAAATCGACGTGGTACGATACGCCCCTCGTCGAGTACGCGGATTTTACAGCCTTACAGTCGCTGCCGAAAGCAGAGATCGCTCTCGAATCAAAGACGCGTCACGAAGGCGATCGTAACGTCACCGAGGTCACGCTGCGAAATCCCTCGCCTCACTTTGCATTCTTCCTTCACGCCGCCGTGCGCAAGGGCGCGAGTGGAGAAGAAGTGCTTCCGGTTCTATGGAACGACAACTACGTGAGCCTCTTTCCCGGCGAACGCTGCGTGCTTCACGCATCCTACCGGCGATCGGATCTGGACGGGGTTGCACCATCAGTGAGCGTGGAGGGTTGGAACGCTCTTTCGCATTGAGGCGCTTCCCTCGACGTTGCGAAGTGCGCAGCACTTCGCTCGCTCGGGATGACAAAAGTGGAAGGCGACGCAGCTCGCTCGGGATGACAGTGTTATGCGATGACTTCTAAGCCCTCGGGGAGGACGAAGCGCATTGCGGGTTCCCGGTGGCCAAACTCTTCGATGGTGCGTGGCCCCTCTTTGCAGATGCGTTCCACGATGGCTCGGACGCTGCTCTCGGGAGTGGAGGCGCCGGCAGTTACGCCGACGACCTCCGCCCCGGCAATCCAATTGCTTTGCAAGAGGGAGGCATCGTCGATAAGGTAGGCGGGGGTTCCCGCCTGCATGGCACATTCGCGTAGCCGCTGCGAGTTCGAACTCGACTCGGAGCCGACGACGACGACGACGTCGCTGACCATTGCCAGCGCTCTGACGGCATCCTGCCGGTTCTGCGTCGCGTAGCAGATGTCGTCGCGTGCCGGTGTGCGCAGCGAAGGAAAACGCCGGCGCAAGACGTCGAGGATTTCACGGGTGTCGTCGACGCTCAGCGTCGTTTGCGTTACGACCGCGACGCGCTG
>JAKAPO010000221.1 GCA_021807065.1 bacterium | reverse complement strand
CACCGGCATCACGCCGGTTGCCGGGGAAGCGGTGGCGCAGTTGGCCGGGGAATCCACCGACCCCGATTCATTTCCGGCCGCCACGGCGATGGGAAGACCCGCCGCCGTCGACACGGCGATCGCCGAAGAGGCCGATACCGGATGGGCGCAGGTACGAGGCGGCGATCCCTGTTTGTCCTTGCAAGTCGCTGAAGCTGCGACTCGAGACATAGTCCGGTCCCTGTACGTGTGCCAGCGCCAAGCGTCGCATCCATGCGTTCTCCGGCAAGAACCGCATGATCACCAAGAAGAGTACGAGCGTCGCCAAAATCGAGAACCCGAACGTCTCCATGCCGACGAAAAAGTACGGAAATCCGAACGCAAAGACTACCGCGAGCACCAGCGCTATGACACCCAGCATGCCCGGTAATCCATGTCCTGGAACGACGTGCAGCTCCCAAACGATGAGCAGCAGACCGCCGAGTGCGAGCACGATCACCCATATATTGGAGAATCCGGCATAATAGTGCGCGCCGAAGAACAGCGCCAGCGCCGCTATGCCGATTGCTCCGGCGACCCCGTGCAGAGTCCACAACTCGACGATGATCCCGAGCGTCCCTATCGAGAGAAGGATGCCGCTGACGGTCGGATCGGTCGCGAAGCGGGCGATCCGTTCGCCGAGCGTATACTGCTCGGTCTCGCGCGGGTTGTTCTGCAACTTCACGTCGGCGAGCGCAGCATTCAGCGTCGGCTCGATTGCGATCGCGATATGGTAGCGCAGGGCTTGAGCCGTGTCGAGCGTGAGAATCGTGCCGCGGGCCTTGAGACCGGGAATGACGACGTTGCGATCGACCATGCCCGCAGCGATCGTCGGGTTATGATGGTTACGCTCCGCGGTCGATTCGAACTCCGCGGTCAACGCGGAGACTTCTTTTGGCGTATTCGGAATCGGTTCGGCTGCTCCGATCGAAGCGCCGGGCGCCACGATGATCCGCTGGGCCGACAGCGTAATGAGCGAGGCCGCGGAGTAGGCACGCTCGCTGACGTAGGCGATGACTGGAACCTGAGCGGAGCGCAGCGCGTCTTCGATTTCGAAGACGGACGCGACCAGGCCGCCGGGACTATTCACGTCGAGGACGATCGCGGCGGCATGAATTGCATTCGCTCGATCGACCGAACGCTTCACCAGATGCGCCATCCCTTCGTCCACGGTTCCCTCGATGGGCACGATCACGACCGGAGCCGACGACGTGCTCGACACCGAAAACACGGGCGCTATCGTCCCCCAGAGAATGAACGCCAGCCACAGTCCCGCCCGCGCTCGTGCTACCACGTTTTAGAACCGCTCCTCGCTCGCCGCCCTGACTCGCTCGTGCTCGTCTGCCTCCTCACTCCTACGTCCATGCCCGTTCGTCGGTCAGACGTTCCTCAACGTGATAGCGCTCGCCCTTTATTTCAATTTTTCGGTGACGATTTGGCGGACGAGGCTGCCGTCGGCGAGACCGCGTAATTGCGGCATGACACTCCTCATGACGCTGCCCTGATTGCGCTTATCGGGTGGAAGTCCAGCGATTGCGGCGGCAACGACGGCCCGAATTTCCTCCTCCGATTTTTGCTGCGGGAGATACTGCAACAGGACGGCGCGCTCGGCGCGCTCCTTCTCTGCGAGCTCGGTGCGTCCGGCTTTCTCATATTCTGCAAGCGCATCGCCGCGTTGCTTCACGAGGCGACGAACGACTTCGAGCTCGTCCTCGTCGGACAGCTCTTTTCCCGACTCCGTCTTCTTATACGTGAAGCCGGAAAGCGCAGAACGAAGCGTGTCGAGGCGCAATTGATCGCGTGCCTTCATCGCCTCTTTGAGATCGGAGGCGATGCGGTCTTTCAGACTCGCCATGCGCTGCGCTGCCTGCTAGATACGGCGCTTGCGTGCCGCAGCCGATTTCTTCTTCCGGCGAACGCTCGGCTTTTCGTAGTGCTCGTGCTTGCGCGCTTCGGCCAAGATTCCCGCCTTCTGGGTGGCCTTCTTGAAGCGACGCAGCGCGCTCTCGATCGACTCACCCGGAGCGATGCGTACTTCCATATTTCGACCCCCTTTCCAGCATGAATTCGGCCCTTCTGCGGGCCGCCCGTACTTTAACATAGCGCCAGCGGCCCGTCAAATAGGCTCCTTGCGTTTGTCTCCTTGCGTTTGTGCAGAAAGACGCAGTTGCCCTCCGTGTCGTGAATCATCGCCATGCGGCAGTTCGGCGTTTCGCTCTCCATGAGAACTTGAATGCCGCGGTTCTTTACCGATGCGACGGCGGCGTCTAGGTCATCGACCGCGAACAGAATGCCGTTGCTGGGTTGGAAGGGCATCACTTTTCCGCCGCCTCCCCAAAGGCAGAACGTCGAGCCGTCGGGGAGATCGTATTCGGCACCGCGGTCTTCGGGATAGAGTCGTGATGGCTCAAGCCCTAAGACATCACGATAGAAGGCAATCGCCCGTCGTGCGTCTTTGACCATGTACCCGCTGACGTCCAGGCCGGTGATCGTAAAGGTCGTTGCCGTCATGCCAGTGTCTCCTCCAACTGATCGACGATGAGCTTCCAACCGCGCTCGTGCCGGTCGCGTGACTCCTCGCTTGCAAGAAGTTCGTGTGTCAGAACCAATTCCGTCTCGCCGCCGAGATCGTTGAACTCGAGCGTCAGCAGCGTGTCGCGCTCGTCCGCCGGATCGTCCTCCCTCCAGCGCCAGGTCATGGAGAGCCGCTTGGGCACGACGATCTCCCGATAGACACCGGTGGCGATGTACGGTTCTCCCTGCGGACGCTGCATCGTGATGCTATAGCCTCCACCGGGACGAACGTCCATGCGAACGTCGACCGCTTCGACGTCGCCCGGTCCCAGGAACGTAGACGCGATTTCGGGAGTCGTCCATGCTTCGAAGACGCGGTCGCGTGGCGCTTTGTACGTGCGCCGCAGAACCAACGCCGGCACAATAGGCATACGTGTTTGCATCATTTCCCTCCCGTTCGTTCGGTGGAGTCCTCAACCGCATCGCCCAGACGGTCGAGAACGGCGTTCCAGAATCTCCGCTGCCGCTCGATCCAGTCGCATACCAGCTGCATCGCGTCCGGAGCGATCGCGCAACGGTGCACGCGCCCGTCGATCTGCCGCGAGATAAGCCCCGAACCTTCGAGGATACGAACATGCTTGGAGATACCCGGCTGCGCTATGGAGAAACCCGAGGCGATCTCACCTACGGTCAGCGAGCCTCTTGCCAGACGCTCCACGATGCGCCGCCGCGTCGGATCAGCCAACGCGGAGAACACCCTATCCAGCCGCTGCTCGTCAGTAACCATATAGTTATATAACTGTAAGGTTATCTCATGCAGATGTCAAGTGGCGCCTCCCTCGACGTCGCTCAGCGCTCGCGCTTCGCTCGCTCGGGATGACAAGGCTCGCTTGGGATCTCCTGCGTAGCCTCGCTGATGTGCAAATCCCGAGTCCGAAGGACACCGGCGGCGATCTTCATCTGTCGTAGGTGGCCCCACAGGGGTCATCGTGTACTCGGGATGACAAGCGTTTAGCCGGGAGGCCAGGCCATGTGACGACCGGCAAGGACGTGCACGTGAACGTGATCGACGGTTTGGCCACCCTCCGGACCCGTATTCGCGACCAGGCGAAATCCGCGTGCTCCGTGCTCGCGGCCGACCTTAGCTGCGACCTCGAACAGCTTTGCGGCCGTGGCTCCAGCTCCGGCTGCATAGAGCGCGGTGAGATCGGCGTAGTGTTTGCGCGGCATCACCAGCAGATGCGCCGGCGCCTGAGGATTCACGTCGGCTATCGCCACGACGTCGTCGTCGCGGTAGACTTCCTTCGCTTGAATTTCTCCGCCGGCGATCTTGCAGAAGATACAATCAAGGCTCATGTTTAGATTCGCTTCCCGCGACGTCGCTTGGGGATGACAACGAGGTCACACCCCATGTCTTACGTAAAAGGTCCAGGATTTTGACGTCGCATTGCCGGCGAAATCCGCGACCCGCACTACCACGTGCACCCTGCCACGGTATGTCGTTCCGGGAAGATACTGTACGAAGTTGGCGGTTCGAAGAGCGTCGTCGGTCACGTCCATGCCGTTTACCTCGATGCGGATGCTCGCCGGGTCTACCGCCACGGCCTGCGAGACGAAGGTCGCGTAGATCGCCGGCTCCTGCGCATTCACCGTCGCGCCCTGCGGCGGTCCGAAGGAGGCGATTCCGGGCGGCGTCCCTGCAGCGGAGAGTCTCTGCGTCGACTGGGCAGTGGCGGTGCTTCCGTCTTGCATCCGCAGGTGCCCGATGATCGGGATCTCGCTAAAGTTTGCGCTCGGGGGAATTACATAGGTCCCCACATACGTTCC
>JAKAPO010000008.1 GCA_021807065.1 bacterium | reverse complement strand
TACCGGGCCGCGCTTAAATTTCGCAATCGAACTTATCCAGCGATGGGGTCTCTTCTACCGAGGCATGGCCTACGTATGGGTGAAAACAAATCGGCGTGGCGAGGTGATTCGCGGTCAAGGCGTCCCGCCGACGTTTACAAAGCCGACGACCGAGTTCGTTCTGGCTGCAACGACGATGCCCACCGGCAGGCCGTTCCCCCTGCTCGATCTTGCTCAGGGACAGGTCGTGCTCGAATCGAGAACCGACCACAGCAGAAAGCCGGCAATATTCCGTAACCTCATCACTGATTTATGCGGTGACAGGCCTCGTATCGAACTCTTCGCGCGGGAGTCGATCGACGGTTGGGATGCATGGGGTCCTCAAATCGGCATCTTCGCAGTGCAACGATGAGCCGCACACTCGTAAGCGCCGTTGCAGATTGTGGTCTCATTATGCTATTATGAGACTACATGGGAGGGCGAGTTCGTGGCGTCCGTCGGCATTAGAGAACTCAAGGCGCACCTGAGTCGATATCTCGCCCGTGTAAAGCACGGCGAGCGGATCACCGTCTCGGAGCGAGGCCGGCCGATTGCCAGCATTGCGCCTGCTGGGGAGACGGAACCCGAGCGACGCGCCGTCGAGCTTCTCCGACGCGGCGTGGTACGTTGGAGCGGCGGTAAGCCTCGCGGTCTTCGTAAGCGCGTTCGACTCGGCGGCGGCCCTTCGCTTGCAGAAACGATCCTTTCCGGTCGCCGGTGATCCTGTACCTTGATACGAGCGCGCTCGTAAAACTCTATGTCGAGGAAGCCGGCTCCACTCTCGTTCAAAGGTCTGTGGATGCAGTAGAACTCGTTGGGACCTGCAGCATCGCGTACGTCGAGCTAAGCGCTGCACTCGCCAGACGGCAACGCGAAGGAGCGCTTACGGCGCGTGAGCGTCGGCGACTCATGCGGGCAATCGACGAGGAC
Source organism: bacterium (assembly GCA_021807065.1). Taxonomy (GTDB): domain Bacteria; phylum Vulcanimicrobiota; class Vulcanimicrobiia; order Vulcanimicrobiales; family Vulcanimicrobiaceae; genus Tyrphobacter. The sequence goes on along the minus strand of JAKAPO010000008.1, from coordinate 19,475 downwards.
TGGCCGGGGTTTCTTGTCGTCGAATTGCGCGACATCCTCATAAAGGATGCCGGCGACGCCGCTCGGCGCCACGCGCTGCGGGCGTACGATGCGGTTCACCTCGCTTCGTGCTTGCTGCTGCGACGCCAACTGGACCACGACATCACCTTTGCGTGCTGGGATGCCGGCCTCGCTGGCGCAGCCGTGAAAGCCGGCCTGAGGATCATTCCCCATATTCGAGATGAAGGCGCCTAAAGAATTCCGCGGCCGCGGGCGATCTCGACGGCGTTCTCGTATGACGTCGCATCGAGTGCGATGAGCAGGCTTCGCGCGTAGCCGCCCGTCGTCGTCTCGCTTGATTCGAGCCGGCGCACCATCTGGGCAAGCACCTGCCGTCGCCGTTTGCGCCTCACCATAGACTCGGCCACTTCCACGCGACGAGCACGGCGACGCCGGCGCCGCAAAGCGTGGCCAGCAGGTTGACGACGTCGTTATCGATCCACCGTAGTCCGCGGAAAAGCGTTGTCGGCGTTCCACATGCCGCATGCGGATTGGTTTCGCACGGGCGTGCGCATCGAGGGCACCAGCGCAGCGCCTGCGCGCTCGCGCCGAGAATAGAGTCGAGAAAGCCGCCGGCAACGCCGCCGATTGCGACCGGCCAGAAGGGTGCGAGGTGAACTTCGTACGCGACGGCGGCTACGAACGCAGCGCCGGCAAGCTGCGCGAGCGTCCCGAGTAGAGAGACCCCGCCCGAGATGCCGCGCGTCACCGGACGAAACGTGATAATGGAACGGGCGCGGCGAGAGAGTGTGCCGATTTCGGTCGACCACGTGTCGGCGTTCGCTGCCGCAAGCGATCCGGCGAACGCCAACAGCAGCGGCGCATCGATCGTTCGCGAAAGCGCGATGCAAAGCGCGGCGACGCCACCGTTTGCGAGCACCTGCCACGCATCGCGCGGTCCGTGTTTGCCCCAGTCGACGAGTTCTCGTTTACGGCGCGCGCCAAGGCGCGAGAGCAGGGACGCGGCTAGAAAGAATGCCAGCAGTACGTACGCTGCGGGAAGTCCGCCCACGCCGAAGGCGGCGGTGCCGATAGCAAAGGCGGCGAAAGCGCCACTGGGGGTGAGAGCGCGCGCGAGATAGGCGAGCGTTGCGATGACGAAAGATGCGACCGCGCCGATCGCGATTTGCGTCAGGCCGGCGGTGTCAGGTTCCACAGCAGGTTAGATGCGTTCGAGCACGGCGAGCAATCCTTCGGTCGTATACTCTTCGGCGACGGCGTCGACATGCAAGCCGGCATCACGCGCTTCATCGGCGGTAACCGGTCCTATGCATGCCACCACCTTCCCACGCGCAGTCCTGATCGCCGCATCCCTGCCGCCGAGCAACGCCACAAAACCGCGAACCGTGCTGCCGCTGGTGAACGTCAGCACGTTCGCGCGCGCCACTTTCTGCGGAAAGTTTGGATTGCTCGCCAAGCGCGTCTTGTAGGCGGCGACGACGATGGGAACGCGGCCGTTCCCCTCGAGCACGCTGCGAAGGACGTCGCGGCTCTCCTGCGCCGCGTAGATGAGAACGCGGTCTCCCTCGCGCGTTCGCTCGAGCAGCTCGCGCGAAACGTCGTCAGTGGTGAAACGGCTGGCGACGAGATCGGCTTGAATACCGAAACTTCTCAGACGCTCCGCCGTCTTGGGACCGACGGCGGCGACTTTGACGTTTGCCATCGAAAGCGGATCGCCGAGCGACTGCAAATTCTCGAAGAAAGCGTCGACACCGGGTCTGGCGGTGAAGACGATCCAGGAGTAGCGCCCGATCTCGCGCACCGCGCGCTGTGCCGCCGCGGCGTCATCGGGTGGACCGATTTCGATCGTCGGAGCGATGATTGGTTCAGCGCCGCGTTCGCGTACGGCGCGTGCGAATGCCTCGGCATCGTTCGCCGCCCTCGTGATGAGAACGGTTTTTCCGGCGAGCGCCAACGAGCGGCCTCCTAGGAGCCTGTCGGAATGAGGCGCATCTCTGTCTTCCGTCCGCCTTTTGTCCGAATACGTCGTTGCTTATCGGTCACGAAGCTACCGCTTCGCTCCCTCTTTGGCGCCTCGTCTTCGAACAAAACTCGGCGCGGAATCCGAAAATGGCCCAAGTCCGACAAACTCCTAGGACTCCGGCAGCAATCTCGCGATCTGCTCCGCCAAGTTCAGTTCGAAGAGCTCGTCTAGCACGCGAACGCGGGAGAGCACCTCGCCATCGTTCGCCTTCTCGCGAATGTTCGCGATGGCTGAGTGCAGCAGTTTCGATACGACGGTCATCGACATACCGGCGATGAGCGTGCGCTCGCGCTCGCTGAGATCGGGGCACCGCCCGAAGAGCCGTTCGAGCTCTGCGGTGCGAATCGACTCCGCTTTCTGCGTGAGCGACGCGATGGCAGGTACCGCCAGCCGCGAACGGTACCATCGCAGAAAGCGGTCGCGGGCGCGCTCGATGATCTTTTCGACGTCCGGAATGGCTTCGCGCCGGACTTGGAGCCGCTCGTCGATCACCGGCTGGAGATCGTCCACGTCGATCAACGTAACGTTACGCACTGTCGCGGCTTCCGGATCGATGTCGCGCGGCACCGCGAGATCGACGATTATCAGCGGACGTTTCGGACGCTGCTGCAAGACGTGGTGGATGGTATCGCGGCTGAGGATAAACCCCGATGACCCGGTCGAGCTTACCAGGATATCGGTGTCGGCAAGAGCGCTTTCCAAACGCGACAGATGGGCCGCTTCGCCGAAACCCGTTTCGCGCACGAGTGCTTGCGCTCGATCGAGCGTGCGATTTGCCACGATGACGTGCTTTACGCCCTCGTCACGAAGTCGCAGCAGCGCCGTTCGTCCCATCTTGCCCGCGCCGGCGATGAGCACGCAGGAGTCTCGGAGCGGAACGCGCGCTTTGGCCGCCTCGATTGCGGCGGTTGCGAGCGACAGCGACTCGCTGCCTATCCGCGTGCTGGAACGCGCGGCTTTTCCAGCCCGCACTGCTTCGTTGAAGAGACGATGGAGGTTTGTGCCGACCGCCCGAGCTTGCTGCGCTTGGACGTATGCGTCTTTGACCTGTCCCAGGATCTCCGCCTCGCCGATCAGCATCGAGTCCAGCCCGGTCGAAACGCGCAGCAGATGCTCGATCGCTTCGCGTCCTAGTAGCGTGTACAGGTACGATTCGAGATCGTACCCGAGGGCGCCGTGACGAAAGTTCAGCAAGAAACTCTTGAGCTGTGCGATTCCCGCCTCGTAGTCGTCGATCTCTGCGTAGAATTCGATGCGGCCGCACGTCTGCAACATCACCGCCTCATGGACGCTTTGGTAGTCGCGCAGGGCCGCAAGCGCCTCAGCCATGCGCGAAGCGGGGAAGGCGTGGCGTTCGCGCACTTCGACCGGTGCGGTATGATGCGAGAGGCCGAGACAGACGATGGGCATTACCGCGACGCCTCCGAGGCGGCCATCGCGCGCATCGCGGCGTCAGCCGCCGAAAGCGTTCGTTCCACGTCGCGGGTCGTATGGGCGGCCGAAACGAACGCTGCCTCGAACTGCGAGGGAGCGAGCCATATGCCGAGGCCGAGCATGGCATGGAAGTACTTCGCGTAAAGAGCGGTGTCGGACTTCATCGCTGAGGCCAAGTCTGCGACCGGCTCCTCCGCGAAGAAAAGCCCCCACATCGAACCCGCCCGGGCAGTTTGGTGAGCGACGCCGTGCTTGGAGAGGATCTCGCCGAGCCCGGCGGTCAGGAGCCCCGTCAAGACTTCGAGCCTCCCGTAGAGCTGCGGATCGTCGCGAACGATCCGCAGCGTCGCCACACCGGCTGCCATCGCTACCGGGTTTCCCGAGAGGGTGCCGGCGTGGAAGACGGGGCCGTCGGGGCTGAGATACGACATTACGTCTTCGCGTCCGCCGAATGCGCCGACCGGCAAGCCTCCGCCGATGACCTTTCCCAGCAGCGTGAGATCGGGACGGACCGCCTCGCGTTCTTGCGCTCCTCCGCGAGCAACGCGAAATCCGGTCATCACTTCGTCGAAGATCAAGAGCGTGCGATCACGCGCACAAAGATCGCGCAGATGCGATAGAAAACCGGGCTTCGGCAGAACTAAACCCATATTCCCTGCATACGGCTCGACGATCACCGCCGCGATCTCGCCGGCGTTGCTCGCGAAGGCTTCGCTGACCGCATCGCGGTCGTTGTACGGCACGGTGATCGTATCTGCGGCCGTACCGCGCGTTACACCGGGCGAATTCGGGACGCCGAGCGTCAACGCACTCGATCCCGCGGCGATGAGAAACGGATCTGCGGCACCATGGTAGCAGCCGGAGAATTTCAGGATCTTCTCCCGACGTGTGTATCCGCGCGCCAGGCGCACCGCACTCATCGACGCTTCGGTTCCGCTGGACGTGAACCGAATACGTTCGATACTCGGGACCATCGCGCAGATCAACTCCGCGAGTTCGGTTTCGGCTTCGGTCGGTGCCCCAAAGGACGTTCCGCGGGCGGCCGCGCTTGCAACCGCCTTGACGACTGCCGGATGAGCATGCCCGAGCAGGAGCGGGCCCCAGGAGAGCACGTAGTCGATGTATTCGTGACCATCGAGGTCGCAAATGGTCGCGCCACTACCGCTCTTGACGAAGACCGGCGATCCGCCGACCGCCTTGAACGCGCGTACCGAAGAGTTGACACCGCCGGCGATGACGCCTCGCGCGCGTGCGTACGCGTTGATCGATCGCTCGACGCTCATCGATTGCGCGTCGCCCATTCCTTCGCGAAGTAGGTGATGACGATGTCAGCACCCGCGCGCACGAACGCCGTCAAGACTTCGTCGATCGCACGTTCCTCGAGCCAACCATGTGCAATTGCAGCTTTGAGCATGGCGTATTCGCCGCTCACGTTGTAGACGGCGATCGGCACGTCGAATGCGTCGCGCGCTGCGCGCAAGACGTCCAGATACGGTAAGCCCGGCTTGACCATAACGGCGTCTGCGCCTTCTTCGATGTCCAGCGCGATCTCGCGAAGCGCCTCGCGCACGTTGGGTGGATCCATCTGATAAGAACGGCGGTCGCCGTGCGCCGGCGCCGATTCGGCCGCCTCGCGAAACGGGCCATAGAACGCCGATGCATATTTCGCCGCGTACGAGAGTATGGCGACGTCGGTGAAACCGTGTGCGTCGAGCGCGCTACGAATCGCTTCGACCCGTCCATCCATCATATCGGACGGCGCTATCACGTCGACGCCGCTCTGTGCGTACGTAACGGCGACGCGCGAGAGAAACGAGACCGTGGCATCGTTATCGACGTTACCGCGCCCATCGAGAAGGCCGCAGTGGCCGTGATCGGTATACTCGCAGTTGCACAGATCGGCGATGACCAACATCTCCGGCTGCGCTTGCTTGATCCCGCGGATCGTTCGCTGGACGACCCCGTTGGGATCGGCATTTGCGGAGCCGGTCGCGTCTTTGCGGGCTGGAATGCCGAAGAGGAGTACGGCCGGTATGCCGATCGCGTGCAGCGCTTGCGCCTCGGCAACGGCCTGATCGACGTCCAATCGCGAGATGCCGGGCATCGATGCGATCGGGCCGGCGTCTGAAGATCGTTCGACGACGAACGCGGGTTGCACCAGGTGCTCCTTTCGAAGCTGGTGTTCACGAACGAGCGCCCGCAGTGCAGGCGTCCGGCGAAGGCGGCGCAGCCGAATCATCGCAGTGCCGCCACCTGCCAGGCGATGCGTTCGCCAAGCGCTTGCGCGTCGGAGAGATTTCCAATCGGCGCCTCGAGGCGCTCGCGCACGATCCTTCCATCTACAGCAAGCGCGGCATCGACGATGGTACGGCCATCCGTCTCTCGCGCGTATATGCCGATCGGCGCGCTGCAACCCGCGTGCAATGCCCGCAGAGCTGCGCGCTCCACGGTTACGCAACGTTCGGCGACGTCATCGTTGATCGCTGCGCGCAGAATGCTGGTCAGCGTTGCGTCTTCGGCTCGCACCTCGATGGCAAGCGCGCCTTGGCCCGTCGCGGGGACCATCTCCTCGCTCGAGAACGGAACGACGTATCGTGCAGCGGCGTGCAACCGTCCCAGTCCCGCCATAGCGAGTACGATCGCGTCGTACGATCCCTCGCGCAGTTTGCGCAAACGCGTGTCGACGTTGCCGCGTAAGTCTTCGAAACGCAGATCCGAGCGCAGGTGCGCGAGCTGCGTTTTCCGACGAGGACTCGAAGTGCCGACGACTGCGCCTGCTGGAAGTGAAGCGAAGCTCTCGAATTTCTCGCCGCAAAACGCGTCGCGCGCATCGTCGCGTGCGGAGATAGCGGCGATGCGCATATCGGCGGCCAAGTCGCTCGGTAGGTCTTTGCAGGAATGCACCGCGTAGTCGGCGCGCCGCTCGCGCAGCGCCGTCTCCAATTCTTTGACGAACACGTTCGTCTCCCCGAGCGCATGGACGGCCGCATGTGACCGGCGATCGCCGGTGGTCGTGACGCCCACGATCTCGGTTTGGATGCCGCACCGAGCGAGCAGCGACGCGATAGCGCGCGCTTGCGCAGTTGCAAGCGCGCTCGTACGTGCGGCGCAGGCGAGGTGGCGGGAAACCGGGAGAGTCACGGGCGGGAAGAGTTCCCCCTCCTTGCGCCAAAAACCGTTTGCATGAAGGGGCCGGCACGCGCAGCGTCTATCGGCGCGCTCGTCGGCGCGCTCGCGACGCTTCCCGGCCTTGGCGCCGGCACGCTCTGGGATAACAGCGAGACCGCGTATGGCGAGGTCGCACGTGAGGTGCTGCTCTCGCACGACTGGATCGTCATGCACCTGAACGGGCACCCGTGGTTCATTCAGCCGCCATTGTATTTCTGGATGGCCGCGCTCTTTGCTCGGCTCCTCGGGGTAACCGCCTTTGCGTTACGACTTCCGTCGGCGTTGGCCACGATTGCGATGGGTGCGGCGATCGCGTATGCGGTTGCGCGACACGCCGGCGAGCGCGCCGGTATCTTCGCGGGCATCGTTCTTTCGACGGCGCTGATGCAGGCAATCATCGGCCGCCTTGCAATCATGGACGCGCTGCTCGATCTCTTCGTCATGATCGCGCTCTTCGAATGGTTCGCCGGATTACATAGCGGAGAAGATCGCCGTTACGTCCTCGGGGCGGTTGCCCTTGCATTCGGTTTCCTGGCAAAGGGACCGGTCGCGCCGGTGATCGCGCTCTTGGTCATCGTTCCCTATTATCTCTGGAGCCGCCGCTACGAACGGCTTCGCTTGCCGAGCCGAAGAGCGTGGATTCTGGGCACGATTGCATTCGCCTCAATCGGCCTACCTTGGTTCGTCGTGCTCGGGGCGCGCACCGGCATTCACAGCATCGTCGATCTCATCGGCCACTACACGTTCGGCCGCTACACCGGGGTGATTGAGAACCAATCGGGGCCCGTCTGGTATTACGTGCCGGTCCTGATTCTCGGTTTCTTTCCGTGGATCGCATTCTTGATTCCCGCGATCGCGTACGGCCTCGAGCGCGTGCGAGCCGATGCTCTATGGCGTTTCGGATTCGTTTGGATGGCGGTACCACTCTTGTTCTTCAGCTTTGCTGAGACGAAGTTGCCGAATTACATCGCGCTGGAGATACCGGGCCTAGCGATGATCACGGGGCTCTACTTCGACGAGGTGGCTAAGAAAGGGGCGAGCCGCTCGGCGATCTTCGCGTCCGCCGTCGTACCGGTGACGATCGGCATGCTCGCGATTGCGATACGAATCTTCACGCTCGACAATCGCTTGACGGCAGCGGTTACCGCAGCGGTACCGGCGCTGCTCGGCGCGGCTACGGCGATCTTCATAGGCTCGCTCGGGACTGCGTTGCTCCTGATACGGCGTTCCGTCGCCGCCGCTCCGTACGCGCTGGCGGCGGCGATGCTCGCCGCACTCGACGTCCTCGCGGTTGCGGTGCTGCCGCATGCGGAGGCGTTCAAGCCGATACCGAAGCTCGCCGCAGTAATCGAGCACGAACGCCGTCCGGGTGCCGTGGTAGCGATCGACGACGTTTCGGTTTCGAACGCGCTGGTTTTCTACACGCAACCGGGCGTCGTCATCGTCCATGAACCTCGCGAGGTCATCTGTAATGTGGCGCGCGTCTGGCTGATCGTGCCAAAAGGGTCTACTCCGGCCGATCCCTCATGCGGCCGCAGCCGCCGCGAGATCGCGACGGCTGCAAAGGCAGCGCTTTACTTGTATATCGCTACTTCGCCGCGCTGACTTGCGCTGGCGTCACGGCGGGGGCGCGGTTGCTGCCGAGCGACGAGCGTATGTAGGTGATCACGGCTGCAATATCGGCGGAGTCCAGCTGGCTCTTCCACGCCGGCATCGTGCCGTTGTAAGATTGCCCGTTCACGTTGATCGGTCCGGTCTTTCCGTTCTTCACGACGTCGATAACCGACGCCGGATTGCCGGTGACGAACGGATTCCCTGCAAGGGGCGGAAACGCACCGGGCGTGCCTTGTCCTTGCGCGCCGTGACAACTCGAGCAGTTCTGTCCGAAGACCGTTGCACCATGAGCGCTCGCGGACGCCGAGCCCGAGGAGGCGGCAACCGCAACGGTTCCTGGCGACGCCGGTGCCGTCACTGCGGCCGGTTTCGAGGCCAGGACTTGCGCTTCGGTCAAGTGAGGATTCTGGGCCTCAAGACCGACGATCTGCGCCTGGCTCTGTATCGAGAGACCGATGAGGACGGCGACGACGACGAAGATGCTTGCGAGCACGCCGCGCCGCGCATTGAGCGTGCGCGTGGGACTGCGATCGATCCACGGCAGCAGCAATACGACGAGCAGGAAGAACGTCGGAATGTAGATCGTCGCGACCGTGTCGAGCTGAGGCGGGAAGAGGTGGAGCATACCGAAGAGCGCGAGGAAATACCAGGCAGGATACGGCTGAAACACGATCGTCGGATCCGCCTTCTGATCGAGGAACGGGGGCGCCACGAACGAGAGAGCGATGATGAGCAGGAAGACGAAGAACGAGACGACCGTGTCCATGAACATCTGATCTGGCCAGAAGCGCCCCGCCTTCAGCTTGCGCGGATCGTCGTTTGCCGGTCCCGCCGGACCGTTATGACGGAAGATGAAGAGATGCGCGCCCACGAGCAGGATGAGCAACGCCGGTACCAGCCAAACATGCAGCCCGAAGAACCGGTTGATCGTCTCGGTGCCCATAACGCTTCCGCCTTGTGCGACGTTCTGGATGAACGGGCCGGCGATCGGAGCGGTGCCGGTGATGTTCAGCGAGACTTGCGACGCGAAGTATGCGTCCATGTCCCATGGCAAAAGATAACCCGTGAGGCCGAGTACGAGCGTGAGCAACAAGAGTAGCACGCCGACGACCCATTGCAGTTCGCGCGGGCGCTTGTACGCGCCGAAGATTGCGACTTGCAGCAAGTGCAGGCCGACCAACGCGATCATCGCGGTCGCGCCCCAGTAGTGCATCGAGAGGACGAAGTGCTCGAACGGATCGAGGTAGATCGCCCTCGTCGATTCCCATGCCGTTGCGGCAGATGGTGCGTACCAGAACGTCAGGAAGATGCCCGTCGTGATCTGCAAGATCATCGCGAAGAGCGTGGCGCTGCCGAAGACGTACCAGTAACTCGCGCCGCCCGGAACGTCCTCGGTGAGGAAGTCCTTCGTCGCCGACACAAATCCAGTACGTTGTTCCAGCCAATTGAGCATGATCAGTTCCCTTATTTGTCACCCTGAGCGAGTGAGCGCAGTCGAAGGGCAGTACGTTGTTCCAGCCAATTGAGCATTAGTAGTTACCCGTGCTAGTGGCCTGTAACAGCCGGTTATGTACCGCCTTTGCTCGTCTTTCCGCCCGGCTCTTCGTCGCTCTTCGGTCAAAACACTACGGGGTTGCTCCCTCATCGCTCCTCGATTCGAGCGAAAATCCTTCGTAAATCCAGTACATAACCGGCTGTTACAGGCCACTAGTTACCTTAAGCTTTGTACGAGATGACGATGCGATCGGGTGTCGTCGATGCGTAACGAATCCACATAATTTGCGCCGTGCCGTTCTGCTCGCGCATCGGCAAGGGGTCGAGACCACGCGGTGCCGGGCCGGCGAGGTGCGCACCGTCGAAACTGTACACCGAACCATGGCAAGGGCACACGAACTTGTTCGCGCTTGCGTCCCAGTTGTAGCGGCAACCCAGGTGCGGGCATAGCGGACTGAAGATTACGAAGCTCATGTTGACCACGTGGTATGGGACGTCGGCCTTGCCGTTAGGCCCATTGAAAATATCCGGCCGGTCCGCGCGGAACTTCGTAGGATCGACCTTGATGCCCCAGACGTAGTCTTCGAAGGATTCCTCCGGAAGGTACGCGTCTTTGGTCATCATCGAGAAGGTCATCTTGACCGGCGTCGACGTCGCCTTTTCGAGATCGCCGAACTCGGCTTTCGTGAGCGGCGACCACGTACCGGTCGTCGCGGCGCCGCTAGGGATCAAACCGCCGATGATCGGAATCGCCAAGCCGACGCCGATCACGCCACTCATCACGATGACCGCGTTGGCCATGAACGTGCGGCGTGAAATCTCATCGGGTGTCTGTGGTTCGTCATAGGCGCTGTGCGCGGGATGAGCCATGATCCGCCTTTTCCTAATAGGTGTTCGCCTGCCCTCTTCAGCGGCCGGCTGCGACTTTTCTCTAGGCTTTGTAGCTGTGCAGGCCGCTAATCCAGATATTCACGCCGAGGTAGGTGAAGAGGATGACGAAGAAGCCGAGCACGTTCAGCCAGCTGCAGCGCAATCCGCGCCAAGCGTTGCGGGTGTGCAAGTGCATGTATGCGGCGTAGACGATCCACGACGTAAGCGCCGCCGTCTCCTTTGGATCCCATTGCCAGTATCGTCCCCAGGCTTCATGCGCCCATGCCGCTCCGGTGACGATGCCGAGCGTCAGGAGCGGAAGCCCGATCGCGACCGCCCGGTAAACGAGCACGTCGAGTTGGGCTAAGGACGGCAGCGTCGCGAACCAACCTGCGACTACGTCTCCTCCCTCCGCCGCAGCGGCTAGTGCCGGCGTATCGCGCAGCGACGCGGCGCTTTCGGCAGCGAACGTTTCCGGCGCCGGATCGAACTTGCTTAGAGGGACGCCGGGCAGCGTTGCCTCCGCGGCTCCGCCGCTCGCAGTGCTCGTGACGATGCGTCGTTTCGCGAAGCGTCGTTCCCCGTAATCTTTGACGAGGTAGATAATCGAAAAAACGAAAGCCACCAGAAAGGCGCCGTACGACGACACGACGAGCGGCACGTGAATCTTCGCCCAGTAGGACTGCAACGACGGGACGGGCGGCATGACGCCCTCGTCCCACGTGATGCCGTACGCAAGAAAGATTGCGGCGATTGCGAGCAACAAGCCTCCGGCAAACCACAGCCGATAACGGAACGCGAAAAAGATGAAGATGGCCACCGACATCGCCGAGAACAGCGAGAGCGATCCGTACAGGTTGAGCAGCGGCCAAATGTGCGTCTCTTGGTAACGCGCCGCAAGCTGCGCGAACTGCGCTGCGCATCCGGCCACTGCGAGCGTTGCGCCAAAATTTCGAAGCCAGTCCTCTCGCGAAAAGAAGTAGATGAAGAGCACGACCGCACCGATTGCGTATGCAATCAAGGCAAACTTCATCAACACGACATCCATGCTTTAGGAGGCTCCTTTCCCTGCTTCCGTTCTGAGTCCAGAAACGAGATCGCGAAACTGCGTCTCGAAGATATCGTAACCTTTGACGGTCGTTGCCGCCAACCCCACCCTACAGGCGCCGCCCTCCTCCGCATCGACGCGCACGTGAAAGCGAGCGGGGAGAAAGTAAAACGAGATGATCAAGCCGGCGAGCAGCAGCACGGCGCCGGCCGCAACGAGCGGAACGCCGGGGTCGTAGGTGTATTGGAAACCGCTGTACATGACATAACGGGCTGGTTCGATGCGCCAACCGGCACCGAGGTCGAGCCACGTTCGCAGCGGCACCAGAGCCTGTCCGAGCGGCGTTCCGCTATCGGCGACGGTGAGTATGACGGCCGGATCGTTGACTCGCGGATCCGCTGACGGCATGTGCGTTCTGGGATCGACGGTTGGCACGAACTGCTGGTAAGCGACGGACCGCGACGTTCCTGGTATCTGCAGTGAATCGCCCTCTACCAGCAGACGTCTGGCGAGCGAAGAAACCGTTTTGCCGTCGTGCGTTACCGCAAATTGCATCCCGAATCCATAGCTCGCCTGATAGAGAAGCGTTCCGCCGATATCGATCGGGTGATTCACGCGCACGACCATGGGCCGCGGGACTCCGTTAGGGCCTGTCACCGTCACGTGGGAGACGTAATCGATCGGCTGGTAGACCATGCCGCTTTTCGTCATCGTCGGTTGGATCGTGTATGAAAAACGATCGAGCTTCACGATCGTGTTCGTTCGCGGAATCTGCGTTGCTTGGCCGGTGACGATTGCGGTTTCACCGGAGAAGCCGCGCATCCAGTAGAGAATTGCGCCGGCGGCGATGATCAGGATCGCGGCATGATTGACGAGTACGCCGATGCGTGCCCAGTTCCAGCGATCTGCGAACGACCACTCGGTGCCCTCGAAATCACGCCTGCGGATGCGAAAGCCGCGTTTGACGAAGAACTCCTCGACGCGCGCGCGCACCGTCGCTTCGTTGCCGGGTACGGCGATCGTCGCGTGCAACGGCATCGCGTCGATCTTGACCGGGCGGTACGGCGGTAACCGTCGCGGGATCACCTTCGTAAAGGTCGCGGTGATCATCGAGAGCAGTACCAAACCTACCGAGGTGAGATACCAGACGCTGTGGTAGATGTCGTCGAAATTCATCCGCAGGATAGCGCGGGCGATCGGCGCCGGATAGCTCGTAAAGTACGCGCCGGGGGGTTGATTCTGCGTCACCACGACGCCGATCAAGGTGAGGACGCCCCATACCGCCAGCAGCGAAACGCCGAACGGGACGTTGCCAAACATCTTCGTGAAAGACTGAAGCGCGCGCGTAGGAAGCCCCGCGTTTAACGCGGGGGGCGCAGAGCCTAAAGCGGAGCGCCTTTCCAATTTTTTACGAGGGGTCCCCGGCGCGGCTTGCCGCGCTCGGGTTCAAACTGCTCTGCGGTCGCCAGGAGCGCTCCAGCAGCGCGATGATCCAAATCGAGATCTCGTAGAGAGCGTACATGGGCAACGCGATCAGCGCCATGGTGAGCGGGTTACCGTCGGGTGCGGCGACGCCACCCAAGACGAAGAAGCCGAAGAATGCGTGACGGCGGTAGCGTCGCAGCGTCGCTCCGCTCACGATGCCGAGTCGAGCCAAACCCACGAGCACGATCGGCATCTGGAAGATGATTGCAAAGATACCCAGCAAGATCAGGACGAAGTTGAGCGTCGGGCCGACGCCGAACGTCGGCGTTGCCACTGCGTTCGTTATCAAGAGCAATGCGTGAACGACGCGCGGGATCACGATGAAATGAGCAAAGGCCAGCCCCGTGAACGCCAAAAGAATCGATGGGGCGAGATATCCGTATACCATCCTGCGGGTTCGTGGGTGGATCGCTGGTACTACGAACATCCACGTCTGATAGAGCAGGACGGGTAAGCCGACGACGATTCCGCCGACGATCGAGAATTTGAACTCGGTGATGATGACATCTGCCGGGCCGAACGCGTGTAGCTGTACTCCCTGAAAATACGTGTGCACCATCCACCGGATCACGTACTGAGACGGCAGGAAGAGCAGCACTGCGATACCGCCGACGGTCGCAAGAGAAATCAAGAGACGATTACGGAGCTCCCGCAGGTGCTCCGTGAACGGCATCTCCTTCTGATCCCAGCGGACGTCTTCGTCGTTTTGCACTGGTGCGCTTCATTTCTCGGTATCGTGAGCGCAGTGCGAGCAAGCGAGCCCGAAGTCGCACCACCGTCACGAAAGCTTATTGGGATCCTTCGACTTCGCTCGCTGCGCTCGCTACGCTCAGGATGACAGAGTGCCCTTGTCGGTGGGCGGTGGAACCGCTTCGCCGCTGATCGAGCCGGCTTCGACGCCCCCGGCGAGGTCCTTGTGTTCCGCCTCGGCGCGGCGGCGCGCCTCTTCGCGCGCACGCATCGCGGCTTCGTCCGCTTCAGCCTGGCCCATCAGGAACTCTTTCTTTGCTTGACCGGCGCTACGGGCAAGTTTCGGCAATTTGTCGGCGCCGAAGAGCAATGCGGCGATAACGACGAGTCCGATAATTATCGGTGCGTCGATAATGCCGAAAATCGGGTGGAATACCATGATGGTTGAAGGTTCCCTACGTGTCGAGCAGCGCCTCCGCGAGGCTCTCCAATCGCTTCCTGGCGGTGCTGACGCCGATCTGGTGGAGTGCGGCCTTGGCGCGCTCGACGTAGGCGGCTATCTGCGACCGCGTCGCCCTGAGTCCCCCCTGCTGGTCGATTGCTTCGATCAGGGAGTTGGTGCGTGCCGCAATCGGTGCACCGTTCCGAATCGCATCGAAGAAGTCGCTCGTCTTCTTGCCGAAGTCGACATCACCGCCGGCAAGCGCGAGAATTATTGGAATCGTCATCTTCCGTTCGACGAGGTCGTTTCCCACCGGCTTCCCAAGCGTAGCGCTGTCCGCGATCAGATCGAGCAGATCGTCTGCCATCTGAAACGCAATGCCGTAGAGCTCGCCGAAGCTGCGTAACGCGGCTACGTGTTCTGCCCGGCCTCCGGCGGCTATCGCGCCGCATTGCGCTGCGGCGGCAAAGAGCGAAGCGGTCTTTTTGCGCGCAATTTCGACGTAGGTGTCGAGTCCCGTCGAAAGATCTCCGAGTGCCTGAAGCTGCAGCACTTCGCCATCGCAGATCTCGGCGAGCGTTGCGGAGAGTACGTTCGGTATCGGCGGCGGATATCCGTCGGTAACGTTCTTGAAAATCCATGCAAAGAGGTAATCGCCGGCGAGAACGCTGGTGCGGTTGCCGAAATCAACTGCAGTTGCATTGATTCCTCGGCGCGTCGCCGCGTTGTCCACGACGTCGTCGTGGATGAGTGTTGCGACGTGGATCAGTTCCATGTATGCGGCGAGTCGCAGGTAGTGCAAAGCGTCGCCGCCGCAGGCTTGGGCGGCGAGCAGCGTCACGCGAGGTCGCAGACGTTTTCCGCCGGCGGCCAGCATCCGTCTGACGGCCTCCGTGATGAGCGCGTTTCCCGTGGTGAAACCGCTGCGGAAATAGCCCTCGATCAGATCCGACAGCGCGGTTTCTTGCGCGATCTCGTCGATCATTGATGCCATTAGGGTTTCGTACCGACGTGAATCGCGATGGCGCCGCCCATGAGCGGCACGTATCGCGTGGCGGTGAAACCCGCAAGCGCGAAACGTTCGCGCAGCGCCGGTGCATCGGGGTGATGGGTCAGGGAGCTGGGCAGATAGGCATACGCCTGCGGCGAGCCGCCGACGATGCCGCCGAGTAGCGGTACGATGCCATAGAAATACGCGCCGAAGATGCGCCGCCAAATGCGGTTGGGTGGTTTGCTGACGTCGAGGTTGACGAAACGTGCCCCCGGGCGCAAGACGCGCAGAACTTCGCGTAAGACCAGATCTATGTCGACGACGTTGCGCATGGAGAACCCCATCGTCGCGCCGTCAAAGGAGTCGTTTTCGAATGGCAAGGCGCACACGTCGCCTTCGATGAACTGCGCGCTCGCCTTTCGATGTCTTAGCGCGCGTTCGCGAGCCGCATCGAGCATCGGCGGGCAGAAGTCGATTCCCGTAAGCTCCAGGGTCGGGTCGGCTCGCGCGAGTCCAAAGACGAGATCGCCGGTTCCGCAGCAGAGATCGAGGACGCGGCCCCCACTAGGCGGCGCTAACAGCGCGATGGCGCCTCTGCGCCACCGCTCGTCGAATCCGCCGGTCATGACGCGGTTGGCGAGGTCGTAACGGGCCGCAATCTGCGCGAACATCTCGCGGACATATGCCGACCGGTCGCCGGGCCGCGCGGGAGCCGAATTCATGAAGGTCTCCTGGTTCCACCCTTGCTGCAGGCGCCCTTCGTGGGAAGGAGGACCGTGATCCACGTGAGCTCCACGAAAGAGATGACGCGCGCGCTCGTAGGAGCACGTCACGTCTCTCTCGCGGCGTACCAGCTCCCTATGGCAACGTCTTGGATGCACTGGAGGCCGCCGCACGTCGCGGCGCGCGCGTCGAGGTGCGTCTCGAGGGCCGGCCCTTCCCCGACGTACGCCGGGGCATCGAGCGGCACAACGAACACGTCGTCGAAGAACTTCGGCATTGCGGTGCTAGCGCTCGGCTCGTCGATCGCAACGGCCGGGTGCCGCTTCACGCGAAGGCCGCGCGCATCGACGGCACGCTCTACGTCGACGACGTCAATTTTGCGGAGCGGCGCGGTGACAGGCTTGAAATCGAGACCGAGTCCATCGGCGGAACGAAGATTTACGGAGACCTGTGCCGCCGCGCTCGAGCTGGAGCGCGTCCGCGTCTACTGGTATCGCACGGAGCCCTCACCACTAAAGAACGCCGCTGGCTGCGGCGTCTGGAGCAGAGCGGTGTCGACGTACGCGCCTGTAACGCGAACGAGAAGTTCGCGTTCGCGGGAGACCGTGCGTGGATCGGATCGGCAAACGCAACCTCTCTATACCCCAAGACGCAGACGATCGATTGGGATTTGACGACGCACAGCCGGGCGGTCGTCGCGCGCCTGCGCGCAACCTTCGAGACGCGCTGGCAACACGCGCGCGAGCTCAACGCATGAGCTCAAAGCAGCGGATCGCGTTTTCCGTCGTCGTCGACTCTACCGCCGCGCGGTCGTTACCGAGAATCTGTGCGAGGGTTTCGAGCGTGTGCGTCATGAAGGCGGGTTCGTTGCGTCTGCCGCGCAGCGGCATCGGAGCGAGATATGGAGAGTCGGTCTCGAGCAGCAGCGCGTCGACACCCACTGCCTTCACCGCATCACGAAGGGTAGCTGCGTTCTTGAACGTGACGATGCCGCCGATCCCAAGAAACAATGCAAACTCGCAAACGTATGCTTCCGCTTGATCGGCGTTGCCGGTGAAGCAGTGGACGACGCCGCGCATGCCCGGCTCGAATTCCTCGCGTAGGATTTGCAGCATGCGCACGTGCGCGTCGCGCACGTGGAAGATAAGCGGGAGCTTGCGTTCGCGTGCGACGCCAATCTGCGCGCGCAGGACGCGTTCCTGCGCGTCCGGTGGGCTGTGCGAGTAGTAGAAGTCGAGGCCGGTCTCACCGACGGCGACAACGTACGGCTCCTCGATTAGCGGTGCCAAGGCGAGCGCAACGTCTTCGGGCGCCGAGTTGGCTGCGTGCGGATGGATTCCAGCCGAGGCGAAGATCCCGTACCGGCGCGCGGCTTCGATCGCATGGCGGCTGTCGGCGAGATCGCATCCGACGGTGATCAGCCGATCGACGCCGGCTGCCCTGGCCCGTTCGACGACCGCGTCGCGATCGGCGTCGAACGCTTTGTCGTGGACGTGCGCGTGACTGTCGATCAAGACTCGGGCGTCAGATCCATACGGGGGAAGAGCGGGGAGCCGAGCGAGGTTTGCGTCCCCCCGGCGATCGATTCCGCCAACGAAAGAGTCCAGTCGTCGTCGACGCGACGTTCGCGTATCCCGAGTCGCCGCCAGAGCTCCTCCATGCGTTCGGGCATCACCGGGTGGAGCAGGATGGCCAAGAGCCGCAGACCTTCGCACAGCTCGTAGAGCAGCGCATCCAGTTCCCGTTCGCGCCCTTCCTTATATAAAGCCCACGGCTTGCGCTCCTCTATCGAGCGATTGAGCGTCGTCACCATCTCCCAAACGGCTTCGAGGCCATCGCGAAAACGTAGGTCGAGCGATGCGTCTCGGACGCGCTGCGGTAGATCGCCGAAGCGTCGGAGGAGCGCCGGACCGTCGCCGGGGAGCGGAACGATACCGTTACGGTACCGCTCGATCATCGAAAGCGTTCGGTGGACTAGATTGCCGAGGTCGTTGCCTAGGTCGCTGTTGTGACGCTGCGCGATCTTCTCTTCAGAATAGGAGAAGTCGCTGCCGAATGGCGCCTCGCGCAGGAGGAAATAGCGAATCGAGTCGGCCCCGAAGCGATCCGCGAGCGCGAACGGATCGGCGGCGTTTCCGAGACTCTTGCCCATCTTCTGACCCGTCTCGGTGGTGATCCAACCGTGCGCGAAGACGAGGTGCGGCGCCTCCTCACCGATTGCCCAGAGCACCGCAGGCCACACGATCGTATGAAATCGCGCGATCTCCTTGCCGATCAACTGCACCGAGGCCGGCCAATAGGTGCGGAAACGGGGATCGTCCGGCCAGCCGATTGCCGATATGTAGTTGAGCAGCGCGTCGAACCACACGTAGATGACGCCGCCTCCGCCGGGAACCGGTATCCCCCACTCGAGGGACGTGCGCGAGATGCTCAAATCGTCGAGCCCCTCCTCCAAGAGCGCAAGCATCTCGTTGTACGCGCTCTTCGGGCGAACCCACTCCGGGTTGCTACGAAAATGTTCCAGCAAACGCGGCGCGTATTTCGAAAGCCGGAAGAACCAGTCGTTCTCCGACAACCACTGGACCTCGCGCCCGCAGGTAGGACACTTGCCTTCGACGAGCTTCGATTCGAGCCAAAACGTCTCGTCGAAGACGCAGTACCATCCTTGATACGTTCCGAGATAGACGTCGCCGTTTTCCCTCAGCCGCTCGAAAACGCGTTGCACGACCCGTTCGTGCCGCGGCTGCGTCGTGCGGATGAAGTCGTCGTATGCGACGTGATAGGCGGCGAAGAGCGACTGCCATCGCGGAACCAGCTCGTCGCACCACGCTTGAGGGGTCTTGCCGGCGGCTGCCGCGGCGTTGGCAACTTTCTGTCCGTGTTCGTCGGTACCCGTGAGGAAGAACGCCGGACCCATCGTTCGCGCGGTGCGGGCGAGAACGTCGGCGACGACCGTCGTGTATGCGTGCCCGATGTGCGGATTTCCGCTGATGTAGTAGATCGGGGTGGTGACGTAATAGGCGCGCGACACGCTTCTCGCTGTTACGGAAGCTTAGGCGCGGTCCCTGTGCAGGCGCTTTCGCGCCGTCGCGCGGGCGTAGAGGTGGCGGCGCGCGCCGAGACCGCGGTCGGCGAGAGCTTTCGCGATCGCCGAGACCGGTGAACCGGCGGCGAGCATCGCGTCGATCTGGGCGTCGACGGCTTCGGGCGGTGGTTCTGTCTTTGCCGCCGCTGCCGGGGCGACTACGAAGACGATCTCCCCACGGACGGGTTGCGCGAGCGCTGCAGCGACCTGCGCCGGCGTTCCCAACAGTTGCTGCTCGTGCAACTTCGTGTACTCGCGCAGCAGAAAGACGCGCGCTCCGGGAGTGCTTGCGTCGAGATCGGCAAGCGTCGCACGAATCCTCTTGGGAGATTCGTACCAGACGGTTGTTACGCCGGAAGCGAAGGCGCGTGTGAAATGGGCTCGCCGTGCCTCCGGTGTGCGCGGCGG
>JAKAPO010000220.1:4007-4436 GCA_021807065.1 bacterium | reverse complement strand
TGGTGAACGCGATCTTGTCGACCCCGTCATGATCGACGAGCGCCGCACCGGCTGGGCCGATAAGCTCGAGTGGGCGATGCGCGCCGGCACTGCACCAGAGCCGGTCGGCGTCTGCGGTCAGATCGTGCCGTGGAACTTCCCGCTGCTCATGGCCGCCTGGAAGCTGGCTCCGGCACTCGCCTGCGGAAACACGGTCGTGCTTAAACCCGCCGAGACCACGCCGCTTACGGCCTTGGCCCTCGCCCAAATCATCCAAGAGGCCGAACTTCCGCCGGGAGTCGTCAACGTCGTTCCCGGCGACGGGGCAACCGGTGCGGCGCTCGTCGATCATGACGGGGTCGACAAGATCGCGTTCACCGGATCGACCGAGGTCGGCAAGATCATCCAGCGCAAGATCGCCGGTAAGGGCAAGCGTCTGACGCTCGAACT
>JAKAPO010000220.1:0-3997 GCA_021807065.1 bacterium | reverse complement strand
AACTCGGTGGTAAAGCCGCGAACATCGTCTTTGCCGATGCGCCACTCGACCAAGCGGTGGAAGGCATCGTTCAAGCTATCTATTTCAATCAAGGTCACGTCTGTTGCGCGGGTTCGCGGCTGCTCGTCGAGGAGAGCGTGCACGACAACGTGGTGGCGCGCCTGACGGATCGCATCCGCACCCTGCGACTTGGAGATCCGCTCGATAAAAACACCGACATCGGCGCGATCAATTCGCGAGTGCAACTCGATAAGATCCATGAGCTGGTGCAAAGCGGCGTCGCTCAGGGAGCCACCCTCGTTCAGGCGGAATGCACCTTGCCCGAGCGCGGCTATTGGTTCCCCGCTTCGTTCTTTACAAACGTTCAGACGTCGTTCCGCATCGCGCGTGAGGAGATCTTCGGCCCAGTACTCTCGGTCATCACCTTCCGGACGCCTGAGGAAGCCATCGAGAAAGCCAACAACACGCCGTACGGTCTCTCTGCGGGAGTGTGGACGGCCGAAGGCAGCAAGAACATGTGGATCGCGCAACACCTTCGCGCCGGTGTCGTCTGGTGCAACACGTTCAACAAGTTCGATCCTAGCTCGCCGTTCGGCGGCTATAAAGAGTCCGGATTCGGACGCGAGGGCGGCGTTCACGGCCTTTTCGAGTATTTACGTTAAATCTGTCATGGCGAGCGAGCGCGAACGATCGTGAACGCGACGTCGAGCCACCGACGGTCGTGCTTACGGGAATCCCATGAGCGTGTGTTCCTAGCGGTCTGTGCGGGGCTCTTTCTTGTGGCCTCAGCCTGCACGAGGCAGATTTCCGCGCCACCGTCGGGTACCTTGCGCATCGCCGTTCCCATCACGCCAACGAACCTGAATCCGATCCTCGCCTCGAATCAAGTCGAATCGACGATCGACGGAATGATCTTTAGTAAGCTGGTCACGCTCGACAACCACGGCAATGAGATTCCCGACCTGGCAGCAGAGGTGCCGACCCTGCGCAACGGCGGCATCAGCAAGGATGGACTCACGATCACCTACCATCTTCGTCACGGGGTACGCTGGCAAGACGGTACGCCGTTCACCAGCGCGGACGTGAAGTTTTCCTGGCAAGCCGTGATGAACGATCAAAACAACGTCGTGAGCCGCATCGGCTACGATGACATCCGTTCCATCGACACGCCGAATGCCTACACTGTCGTGCTCCACATGAAACGGGTCTTCCCACCGGAGATCGACACCTTCTTCGCCGAGAGTGACACGCCGTACGAGATCCTCCCCAAGCATCTGTTGGATCGATATCCAAACCTGAACCGCATCGGCTTCGATTCACATCCGATCGGTACGGGGCCGTATGCTGTGGTTCGCTGGCTGCGCGGGCAGGACATCGTTTTGAAGGCGAACCCGTACTACTTCCGCGGCGTGCCGCACATTCCGCGTATCGACGTTCTCATCATACCGGATGAGAACACGATGCAGACGCTCATGAATTCGGGCGGCATCGATCTTGCACTCGAGGTGCCGGCGCTCTACCTGAACAACCTGCGCGGTAATCCAAACGTGGTGCTGGACCTGCCCCCGGCGCCCGCGTGGGAGGGTCTCATGTTCAACACCGCGCATCCGCCGCTCGACGACGTGCGCGTGCGCCGAGCGCTCTCGTACGCGATCGACCGGGCGGCGATCATCCGGGATATCAGCTATGGAATCGGCACCAGCGGCACCGCCGACCAAACGCCGTTCTCCTGGGCCTACGACCGCTCGCTCGCGCCGACTCCCTACGATCCGGCCAAAGCGAGAGCGCTCCTCGATGCGGCCGGGTGGAAGGCCGGCGCAGGCGGCATTCGCTACAAGGACGGTAAGCGGCTCTCTCTCGAGCTGGTCTACGGAGCGGGCAGCGTCGGCGCAACGAACACGGTCGAGGAGGTGCAGCAAGAACTTCGCGGAATCGGCGTCGCGATAGCTCTGAAGAGCTTCGATTACTCCATTCTCTATGCGCCCATACAGCAAGGTGGCATTCTCAACGGCGGCAAGTACGACGTCGCGCTCTATGCGTGGATTTCCGGTGCCGATCCCAACGATGCGGATCAATGGATGTGCGACGAGGTACCGCCGCAAGGAAACAATGTCTCGCGCTACTGCTCGGCCAAGCTCGACGCGGCCGAGCGGCTCGCCCTTTCGACGTTCGATCGTGCCGTTCGCAAGCGTGCGTACGATGAGATTCAGCTCATACTCATGCGAGACGCACCGGCGGCGTTCATCTGGGATTTGCCGCAACGCAGCGGTCGTGTGACGGCTCTCGAAAACTTCGAACCTAATGGCATCAGCGAGGGCTGGAACGCGCAAGATTGGCAACTCAGACGATAAGGACGCTCAAATGATGACGACTGCTGCTACCCCACAAACCGCAAAGAAGACGCCGATTACCGTAGCGTACGGCGACGGCATCGGTCCGGAGATCATGGATGCGACCGTCCGCATCATGCAGGCGGCGGGCGCACGACTCGAGATCGAGCGTATCGAGATCGGCGAGTCTGTCTACAAACGCGGGCTGGACAGCGGCATCGAACCTGCCTCTTGGGAATCCCTGCGGCGAACCAGAGTCTTTCTCAAGGCACCGATCACAACGCCGCAAGGCGGCGGATTCAAGAGCCTCAACGTAACCGTGCGCAAGACGCTAGGCATGTATGCGAACGTGAGACCTTGCGCCTCGCTGCATCCGTACGTAGCCACGAAGAACCCCCAGATGGACCTGGTCATCGTGCGCGAAAACGAGGAAGACGTCTACGGCGGGATCGAGCACCGCCAGACGCAGGACGTCGTTCAGTGCCTGAAACTCATCTCTCGTCCAGGCAGCGACCGCGTCATCCGCTATGCGTTCGAGTACGCACGTGCACATGCACGAAAAAAAGTCACGTGTTTCACAAAAGACAACATTATGAAGATGAGCGACGGTCTCTTTCACAAGGTCTTCGACGAGATCGGGATCGAGTATCCCGATATCGAGAAAGAGCACTGGATCGTCGACATCGGCTCCGCAAAGATGGTCTACGCGCCGGAGAGTTTCGATGTTCTGGTCATGCCGAATCTGTACGGTGACGTCCTCTCCGACGTTGCGGCGCAGATGACCGGATCCGTCGGTCTTGCCGGATCTGCAAACATCGGCGACCACTGCTCGATGTTCGAGGCGATCCATGGTTCGGCACCGCGCCGCGCCCAACAGAACCTTGCCAACCCGTCGGGGTTGCTACACGGCGCGTTACTCATGCTTTCGCACATCGGACAGGGTGACGTTGCAGAGTCCATTCACAACGCGTGGCTCCGAACGATCGAAGACGGGGTGCACACATACGACATCTACAATCCGGCGATTTCCACAGAGAAAGTCGGCACGCGCGAGTTCGCCGACGCGGTAATCGCACGGCTGGGTCAGCAACCGCAGCATCTGAAACCCGTGGCCTACGCCAGGCATGCGGAGATGCACCTCGGACTGCGTCCCGAAAGTGCCCGGTCGCGCAAGGAGGCGGCCGGCGTCGACATCTTCATCGACCGGCCAGGCGGCAACCCCGACGGCATCGCGGCACAGATCAACGCGCTCGCTCTGGCGGGCGTACAGCTTACGGTCATCGCGAATCGCGGCACCAAGGTTTGGCCGCGGGGGAATCCCGACACGTTTTGGAGCGACCATTGGTGTTGCCGCTTCGAAAAAAACGGCGAACCCTTTACGGCGAGACACCTGGCCAACATCATCGCGGCGATGCATGAGGCCGGGTTCGACATCATAAAGACCGAAGGGCTCTATGACTTCGACGGCGAGCGCGCCTATTCGTTGGCGCAGGGCCAGTAGGATACCGGCGGACTGGCTTGTCGGAGTTAGGCTCATGCCCGTCTCCGGAAATGGCCCAACCCCGATAAACTCTTAGAGCACCTTCGTCACTTTCCCGATGATCGCGTCTCTCGGAACGCATCCAAAGATGTGGGAATCCGCCGAATCGTTGACGTTGTCTCCGAGA
>JAKAPO010000219.1 GCA_021807065.1 bacterium | reverse complement strand
TTCCGATCTCGCCGCGTTTCTCGCGAGTGTCTTCGGCTCGATGGTCGGGCTCGGTGGCGGCTTTATCCTCGTTCCGGTACTGCGACTATTCTTTGGTTTCGCTCCGGCAGACGCGTCTGGAACCGCGCTCGTGCTCGTCGTCGCGAACAGCGGGAGCGGCGCATTTACCTATCTGCTGCAACGCCGCGTGCACGTACGCGTGGGATTGCTCTTCGCATCGGGCGGATGGGTCGGAAGCGTGATCGGCGCGCTGCTTGCCAAGCGCATCTCCGCCTCGCTCTTCGACGATCTGCTGGCATTCTTGCTCGTTGCAGTCTCGCTCGACATGGTGCTGCGGCACGGCAGGACGATCCGAAGGCGCGAACATAAAGCAGGCCGCGTCGAAGAGTTGGAAGGCGTTCCCACTCCTATCGCGATCACGATCGGATTCTTCATCGGACTCGTCTCGAGTCTCTTCGGCATCGGCGGGGGAGTCGTCATGGTGCCGTCGTTGCTCTACTTTTCCGATCTCCCCGCGCATGCGATCAGCGCGACCTCGCACTTCGGCATCGTCCTGACGTCACCGGTGGGACTGCTAACCCACGCATTCGAACACGATGTCCGCGTAGCGGATATCCTGCCGCTGGTCATCGGTGGATTGCTCGGCGGTCCGATCGGCGCGAACCTCTCGCTGCGACTCAGATCGCCGCAGTTGCTCGTCTTCGTCGCACTCGCTCTAACGATTGGCGCGGTTTCGTTGATCCTGCACCACGTTTAGGCCGATTGATGCGAGCGCGCCGTAACGGCGACTCGATCGTGACGGGCTCGGGGGCAATCCTCGACGCCTCATACGCGTTCGAACCCTCAGCGCACGCGCCGTCGGAGACGCGCGATGACGTCTCCGTCGCGATCGAGCAGCGACCCCCGTTGACTCGGAATCCGAACGAGCCGCGCCCGCCGATTCAACGCTTCGTGCGCGAGTACCGGTCCGCGAAGGTCTTGAACGTCGTAGAGCCGCCATACCATGTAGATGGCAAGAGAACAGCACGCGATCCAAAAGAGAGTGGTTCGCGTACGGCTTCGATCGTTCATGAAGGAGGTACCTGTGGATGTCCTGGCCTTCTTAACGATACGAGCAGCGCGCTCGTGCCCTCGTTGGGCCATTCGGCTCAACCAGGACCCCACATCGTTGCGAGCAAATGCTCGGTTCGGGAGGCACATCAATGGCGACATCAATTGACCGCTCGGCGGTTCAGGCTGCAGAAAACGTCTGGCTCATGGCGCAACGCCAACTCGACGAGGTGGCGACGCTCATCGGCCTGAGCGACGCGATTCATCTCTATCTCAGGCAGCCGAAGCGCGTGCTCGAGGTTTCCGTTCCGGTCCGCATGGACGAGGGGCGGTTCTCGATGTTCACTGGCTTCCGCGTGCAGCACAACATGTCGCGCGGACCCGCGAAAGGTGGAATCCGCTTCCATCCCGACGTGACGCTCGACGAGGTCAAAGCTCTCGCGATGTGGATGACGTGGAAGTGCGCGCTCGTCAACATTCCGTTCGGTGGAGCGAAGGGCGGAGTGATTTGCGATCCCAAGGCGATGTCGATGCAAGAACTCGAGCATCTGACGCGCCGCTTCACCAGCGAGATTTCCATCATCATCGGGCCGGAGAAAGACATTCCGGCCCCTGACGTGTATACGACGCCGCAGATCATGGCGTGGATCATGGACACGTACTCGATGCAGAAAGGCTACTCGATCCCCGGCGTCGTCACCGGGAAGCCTATCGCGATCGGGGGCTCGCTCGGGCGCGACAAAGCCACCGCGCGTGGTTGCCTCTACGTTACCAACGAGGCGATGAAGGTTCGCAACATTCCGATTGAGGGCGCTCGCGTCGCCATTCAGGGCTTCGGCAATGCCGGCATGCACGCGGCTGAACTCATGGCCGAGGACGGCTATACGATTTGCGCGGTATCCGATTCACGCGGCGGCGTCGCGAATGCGAAGGGTCTGGACGTACGCGGCCTCGTCGCGCACAAACAGGAGACCGGCTCCGTCGTCGGGTTCGGCGGCGGCGAGAAGATCAGCAACAAGGACGTACTCGAGTACGACTGCGAGGTGCTCGTTCCAGCAGCACTCGAGAAAGTCATCACGGCAGAGAATGCGCCTCGCATTCGTGCCAAGATCATCGCCGAGGCGGCCAACGGCCCGACGCTCCCGGAGGCCGATGCAATCCTGCACGATCGCGGCATCATGGTGCTGCCCGATATCCTCGCCAATGCCGGAGGCGTCACCGTCTCCTATTTCGAGTGGGTGCAAGACCTGCAAGAGAACTTCTGGGAGGAAGACGAGATCAACGCGCGCCTGAAACACAAGATGACGCGCGCTTTCCGCGAGACGTACGAGCAAGCCACCCGGCACAACGTCCACATGCGCACGGGCGCCTACGCGGTTGCCGTCAACCGTGTCGCAGAGGCAACGAAGCTTCGCGGCCTCTATCCTTGATGCGAGCGAGCCCGCCAGCCACTCCCAGAGAGATGATCGAGCCCGAGCAGACGAGCAGGTGGCTCCTCGATGCGAACCGGCGCGACACATTCAGGGTGTTACGGGGGCTAGACCTGAGCCGGTGCGGAATCCCTCAGCGGATGCGTGTGAATGCCGCACTCACGGCAGGCGTTCGGCGTTCCCTTCCACCGGCCCGCGCGTTCGGTCTCGGATTCGTCTTCCTCAGGGAACGAGCAGCGGCTGCAACCTAAACTCCGGTATCCTCGTGCGTACATCGGGTTGACCGGAATGCCGTTCGTCGCGATGCACCTCCAAACATCCAGTTCGGTAAACTCGAGAATCGGGTTCACTCTCACCAAGCCGTTCCGCTCCTCCACCGGCTCGAAGTCGGCCCTGGTTATTCCCTCGGTTTTTCTGACTCTGGAGATCCACGCGGCATAATCGCGCAGAACCTCCTTGGTCTTCTCGACCTTCGGCCTCCCGCAGTACTTCTCTCCCTGTTGTTGGGAAAAAACGTACTCCGTGTAGCTCAACCCATATCGCGCGACGACGGATCTGGCGAAAGCGTACGTTTCGGGAAACTCGGTGTCGGCCATCACAGCGAACACCGGAATGTCAGGTTTCACGGAAAGGACGAGATGGAGCGTCGCCATCGAGTCCTTACCGAAGGAACATCCCAGGCAGATGGACGGGTAGGTAGCGACGGCTTCCCGAATGAGTTGTTGGGCGCTCCCTACTTTGCTGAGATAGTGCATTGCTTCAGTGTAAGCGAGGTACTACGTACTGGCGAGACAAAAGAGCAGTAGGCATCAAGCAGCCGACAGGTCTGGCTGCAACCTGTGCGA
Organism: bacterium; assembly: GCA_021807065.1. Lineage (GTDB taxonomy): Bacteria > Vulcanimicrobiota > Vulcanimicrobiia > Vulcanimicrobiales > Vulcanimicrobiaceae > Tyrphobacter. The sequence goes on along the minus strand of JAKAPO010000219.1, from coordinate 1,111 downwards.
CCGTGCCCGCCCGTCCCGAGCTTACTCCATACGGTGTAGCAAAAGCCAGAAGGTCGGTGACTCTACGAGAAAATCGGGAAGGCCGCTGCGGTGAATGGCGTAGCGTTCCATATTCGCTCGACCGATGATGTGCGCTCCCTCGCGCACGAGCACGTGCTGCTCGGCGTCGTGAATGGCGATTCCAACGCGATAGCCGAGATAGGCGGTCAGACCCAAATAGACGATGCATAGCGTGCCCAGAAGTGCGAGCAGGCCCCAAAGTGTCCTTAGCATAACTCGCTCCGCATGCGAGTGAGTATCATTCTCGGCACATTCCTGGCACTCATCTTTTCTATCGCGGCGGCACCCCACGTTCGCGCCGCAGAGCCGAACGCAAACGCAACGTCGCTGGCGACGCGGAGCGATCCAGAGACGCTGGTTCTCGACGCACGCCAAGCCGGCCGCGGCCTCATGTTCACGCACATGACGATCCCGGTGCACCCTGGGGAATTCACGTTGGCCTATCCCAAGTGGATTCCCGGCGAGCACTCGCCGTCGGGACCGCTCGCCGATATGGCGCAGCTGCGCATGAGCGCGAACGGCCGGCCAGTCTCGTGGGCTCGCGATCAGGTCAACCTCTACACGTTCCACGTGCACGTGCCGCGGGGTGTCACGCATATCGACGTCGACTACACCGTCATCCTCAACGCGAGCGACGTGATGTCGACGAAGAACATCGCAATCGTCAACTGGAACCGAGATCTTCTCTATCAGAACGACACCGCCTCGAAAGACGACTTCTTCAAACCGAGCATCATTCTGCCGCAAGGGTGGGGTTATGGAACGGCTCTGCTGGGGGCGGTGCAGCACGGCAACCGCGTCGACTTTGACGAGGTAGCGCTGAACATGCTGGTAGACTCACCGCTGGACATGGGACGCTATTACAAGCACGTCGTGCTATGGTCCGGTGACGGCACAGAGCAGGTCCTCGACGCATTCGCCGATCATCCGCAGGACCTCGACTTTCCCGCGAACCTCATCGATCCGTACAAGAATATGACGCCCGAGGCGCTCGCCCTGTACGGATCGCGTCACTGGAACGTCTACCACTCGCTGCTCACGCTCTCGAACG
>JAKAPO010000218.1 GCA_021807065.1 bacterium | reverse complement strand
GATCTTGATCGAGTTGTACGGATAGACGTTCGTCCCGAACGCCAGACGCTGCAATAGCCATGCAATCGCGGCAACGGGGTTGGAGGGATGGAACGGCTCAACCAGGATCACCGTGAGCGCAAGGCCGGCAACGATGCCGCTCGCGGTCGCCCGCAGGCGCGTGCTTCGGTGTTCGCGGCTCGTGAACGCAAAGGCGATCATGAGCGGCAACAGCACCGCTGCCTGCGGCTTGATCAGCAACGAATACGTCAGCGAGAGCCAGCCGCAGACGATCCAGAGCGTCGTCTTGCTCGACTGCGAGAAATCGGAGCTGCGCAACAGAGCATAGATCGCAAGCAGCGCGAAGAACGCCGCGACCGAATCGACTTGTCCCCAAACCGCGGAGATGAAGATCGCCGCCGGGCTCAGCAAAAAAAGCGAGGCCGCAAGCAACGCCATTGCCGCCGAAGCGAAGCGGCGAACGAGTGTGTAGAGTAGCGAGCCGATCGCAAGATCGAAGAGGATCGCCGGAATTTTTATCAGGACCGCGAGCAGCGCGAGGCTCGAGTCGTGTGCGCTGAAGAAAGTCGACCAAATCCAACCGATGAGGCCGAGAATGTAGAAATACCCCGGGGGATAATCGGAAAAACTGGTGGACGAGTAAAACGCGGTCGGGCCGTGAGCCGCCAGCGTCATCGCCCAGCTTTCGAAGCTGGAAACGTCGTTCGGGAATCCCTGAACGTGGATGTTCGCGAAGCGCAGGAGCGCCCCGATGACGAGCACGACGGGAAATCCCCACGAAAGCACGGCGTCGCGCGCGAACGCCGCGATCGCCCTTTCGCGGGCGAAGACGTTCTCGACCGTCGATTTCACGCGTGCACGACGTTTTCCGAGAGCGTACGTATCTCCCGCATGATCGCCTCCGTGAATGCCTTCAGTTCGTCACGCGTCGGTCTTCGGGACGGGTCGAGTTGGAGCGGCTGCCCGAAAGCCACCTTCATGCCACCGAGTCGCGAAGCTCGGTTGCTGCCGATAATTGCAGCCGGCAGTACCGGCGCTTTGGCGAGAAAAGCCAGCAGCGCGACGCCGGCGCGCGCTTGCGCCTCGCCACGCGGATTGCGGCCGCCTTCGGGAAAAATTCCGATCGTCTCTCCCGAGCGCAGGATCTCGACTGAGCGTTTGATCGCGCCGGCCGCACTGCCGTGACGGTCGACGGGATATGCGCCGACGGCAGTGATGAGACGGCCCAACAGCGGAATCCCGAACAACTCTCGTTTGGCCATGTAATGCAGCCGGCGCGGGCAGAAAGCACCTAGGATGGGCGGATCCAGCAGCGAGACGTGGTTGCAGGCCACGATGAGCGGCCCTTTGGCCGGCACGTTTTGCGCGCCGCTGACACGCACGCGCCACAAGACGAGTGCGACGACGTGAATGATGGCTTTCGCCACGGCGTAAAGGCTCACGCGACCGTGCGCTCGACGATCGCAATCACCGCATCGACGACTTGCTTCACGGAGAGATCGCTCGAATCGATGACGTGCGCATCCGAGGCCGGGACGAGCGGCGCAACCGCACGGTTGCGATCGAGCCGATCTCGCTCCCCAATCTCTTCGGTGAGACGCGCGAGCGATGCGTGCACTCCCGACCCTTCCAGTTGCTCGCGACGCCGTTCGACCCGTGCCGCAACCGTTGCCGTCAGGAAAATCTTGACTCGTGCGTCGGGAAGGACGATCGTGCCGATGTCGCGTCCCGCCATGACGATACCCGACCCATTTGCCAACGCACGCTGCTTTGCGACCATCGCCTCGCGGACGGCCGGGTGGGCGGCGATCGTCGAGACGATCGCCGTAACTTCCGGCGACTGCAGCATTGCGTCCGTCAACTCCGCTCCAGCGGCAAAGATGCGAAATCCAAGCGGTGCCTCGGGATCGAGCCAAACGCGTATTCCATCCTCTTCACAGAGCCGCCGCAGCGCCGGCCCATTGTCCACCTCCGTACCGGTGTGCAGCGCGAGGTACGCGAGGGCCCGGTACATCGCGCCGGTGTCGAGATAGAGCAGCTGCAGCCGTCGTGCGAGCGCCCGTGCGACGGTCGTCTTTCCGCCGGCGGCCGGGCCATCGATTGCGATGTGGAGAGGCTTTGCCATGCAAGAGCGGCCGCTTCGCGCCGCGAACGCGCGACTCCGTTGACGAAGCACCTCTTCGAAGTAGTGCCGAACCTTTCCGAGGGACGAGAATCGAGCACGATCGATCTTGCCGTGGCGGCCGCCGAACGCTGCGGCGCCAAGGTCCTACACCGCACGAGCGATCCAATACATCACCGCAGCGTGCTCACGATCGCCGGGACGGCTCGGGCGGCCGGCAACGCCGCGGTCGCCATCGCGGGCGTCGCGCTGCAACGCATCGATCTGCGAGGTCACCGTGGCGTGCATCCGCGTATGGGCGCGCTCGACGTGTTACCGTTCGTCCCACTCGGTGAGGCGACGATGCCCCAAGCCGTGGAGCTCGCGCGCGAAACCGCGAAACGCATCTGGGATCGCTACGCAATTCCTTCCTTCCTTTACGGTGAGGCTGCGCTGGTGCCGGAACGCCGACCGCTTCCGAACGTGCGACCGAATCCGAAAGGGCCACCCGACGTCGGTGATCTTCCGTTTCATGCGACCGCTGGTGCAATCGCCATCGGCGCGCGTCGCCTTCTGATCGCTTTCAATATCGAACTCGCTACCGGCGACTTTAACGCGGTGCGGTGCATCGTGCGCCGGATTCGCGAGCGTGACGGAGGTCTGGGCACGCTGCGCGCGATGGCTTTTCGCCTACGGGATGACCTGACGCAGGTCTCCCTCAACATCACGAACGAGCGAGCGACTCCACTCTATCGCGTCTTCGAAGTCGTGCGCTCGCTCGCGGCGGAGCGCGGCATTCGCGTAACGCGCGGCGAGCTGATCGGATGCCTTCCGCGCTCGGCCGTCGTTTCGGCAGCCCTCTACGCCATCGGCGTTGAAGATACCACCGTATGAATACCGCGCGCTCGGCTGCAGCCGTCTTCGCCCTTCTTCTCACGTCCTTCGTTTGCGCCCGCGCCGAGGCATCCAGCGATCCGGGCATCTACGCAACGCACCTCCGCAACGGCTTACAGGTGATAGTCGTCGAGGATCGCGCCATCCCGGTCGTCGAGTGCGCCGTTTGGTACCGATTCGGTTCGCTCGACGAAACGCCGGGCAGGACCGGGCTGGCGCATGCCCTGGAGCACATGATGTTTCGCGGGTCCGAGCACGTCTCGGCGGGAGCGCTCGACGACATCACGGAGAGGCTCGGCGCTCAGATGAACGGGCAGACGGATTACGACTACACCGAATTCTATTTCGTAATGCCCGCCGACAAGCTCGACGTAGCGCTCTATATCGAGGCCGACCGGATGCAGCACGCACTCCTGCGCCAATCGGATTGGAATATCGAACGCGGCGCGGTGCTTTCCGAACTCGACGGCGATGCCAGCTCGCCGTTCTTCAATCTTCTCGCCCGCGTCCGTGCCGCAGCCTATCCCGATCAGCCGAATGGCCGTGTTCCCACCGGAGTGCGCGCCGACGTCGCACGCGCAACCGCCGCCGATATCGCCCATTACTATCACGAATGGTATGCACCGAATAACGCGACTCTCGTCGTCGCGGGTGACGTCCAGCACCAAGCCGTTTTCAACGAGGCCACGCACTTTTTCGGAGCGATCCCGGCACGCCGGATCCCGCGACATCATTACATCGACCCAACGCCGGCGCGTGGCGCCGTCGTCAATGCGCAATTCCCGTTCCCATTCGAGATCCTCGATCTGGCATACGCCGTTCCGGGCGATACCGAGCCGGGAGAGCCCGCGGTCAGCACGCTCGCGACGCTCATCGAAAACGAACGCTCGCCGTTCTATCGCGCGCTGGTCGAAAGCAACATCGCGCTCACGATCGATGCCGAGAGCGATACGCAGCTCAAGGGCGGATTGCTGCATGTCTTTATCGTGCTCAATCCCGGCCACACGAGCGGCGAAGCACAGCAAGCATTTCAGTCGACGATGAACGACGTACTCGCTCATGGCTTTTCGCCGGGTTTGGTCGAGCAGGCGCGCTCGGTAACGATAGCGCAGCGGCTCTTCTCCGAGGATTCGATCGCCGGATATGGCGATCTCGCCGGTTACACGTACGGGCTCGTCGGCGAGCACATCGCCGACGAAGACGCGCGCCTTGCAGCGCTGACGCCGCAATCGCTCCTGGAGGCGGCGCGACGGTATCTGGCAACTCCCACCGTGATCGGCCACCTCCGTCCCAACGCTTCACCGCCGAGCGTCCGTTCGCAAAAGTCCTCGGCGACGATCAGCGATAACTTCTCGTCGCGCGCGCCGAGCGGTCCGATCATCGAGCCCGCGTGGATACGCGCGGCCGTTCGCAAACCGACGACGGCGCGCAGCCCGAGATCG
>JAKAPO010000217.1 GCA_021807065.1 bacterium | reverse complement strand
CAGCGGGTTGCGTGCGGTGGCGGCGTTGACGCCGTCGGCGAAGCGTTGGAGCAGCAGTTGCTCGCGCGGCGAGAGCGCGGCCCACTGTTTGGCGACGATCGCGGCGACCGGAATCGCGCGCGAGTTTTCGTCGACGGGCACCAAGCTCGGGCCGAGCAGCGCGGCGAGTTTTCCGAGCACGAAGCGGCGGAGAAGATCGAGTTGAAAGCGTCGATCTTCGCCTTCGGCGTAGCCCTCGGCGAAGAAGAGATCGCTCTGGTTCGCGGCGATGATGTGCGGCACGCCGCGTGCGTCGCGCAGGATCTGCACCGGCGCCTTCAGCGCCAGGCCGTGAATCTCACCGGAGTAGCGCGCGCGAACGTGCATGCCGAGAAGTACGTTCCCGGCGTAGAGCGCGAGGATGAGGAGAAGGACGCCGAAGAGCGCGGCGAGCGTGAGCGCGGTTCGTCGGAGCAGCAGCATGGCGCGCGCCTTCGACGCCCGAACGCCGGTTACACTTTTTTCGTTCGACGCCCCCGACGATAAATATCTTTGCGCGGGCCGATTTCAAGCACGAGAACGAGCAACACGCCGTCATCGACCGTGTAGATAACGCGATAATCACCGACGCGAATTCGCAACTCGCCGGTACCTCCGACAAGTTTCTTGACGCCGCGCGGCCGGGGATGCTCTGCGAGCCGTTCGACTCTCGAAATAATCATTCGCCGCAGCGACGGTTCGAGATGATCCAACACCTTCAGCGTCGATCGCGAAAAGACGACGCTATAAGCCGTAACGAGCCTTCACTTCCTCGAAGGAAATCGCGCCGTGGAGACGCACGTCCTCAAGAGCCGCCGCCGCTGCCGCGACATCTTCGGCATCTTCGAGGCGATGCAGCTCCTCAAGCGCCGCCAGGGAGATGAGCGCCGCGATCGGCTTTCCTCTTCGCGTAAGAACGACTTCTTCAGCGCCATAGGCGACGCGGTTGATGATCTCGCTTCCGCGCTCGCGCAGCTCCGTCGCCGGGACCGTCGTGCAATTTGTGTCCATAATGTCCATATTGTACGTTTCGGCTATGCGTAACGTCAAGACCGAGAGCGTCAGCCCTCGCTCATCATGTCCTCGCCAGGACGTCCGAACCGAATGCTTCGGGCGAGGATTCGCTCGACGGCGGCGGTCGCCTTATCATCGTCGGCAGTGGATTGGGAGCACGTCGGGCCTAGGTGCGCCACCGACCGCCCGAGCCTGGTAAAAACGATTGTTTCGCCACGTTCGGCGGCGTTGAGGAGCTCGGAAATGTCGGTGATGCCGTCGGAGGAGCGCTCGATAAATTTCGCCATACGGACCGTATGGCAGACCTCACCGATAGCTGCAATCACGATGCTACGACGCTCCCGTGGATCGAGATTAGCTCGGCAGAGCCACCAACATCCCGCCGTCGATAAGCCCAAAAATGTGCTCTGCTATGCGGCCGGCGACCGCTTCGCTTTGTACGAAAAGCCCTAGCTCGATATTCACGTCGATTGCATTGGCGGTAAGGTTTGCACTCGTCACCAGCGCGCGGTTGCGGTCCGCAACGACAGCTTTTGCGTGTAAGAGCCCGCCCGGCGGCCGCAATTCTTTCGGCCACACGTATACGCGTGCATTCGGTATTTGTCGAAAGTCGGATACATCGTCGTTACCGCGGAACCTGCCGGAGCTCTCCTCGGGCGACTCCAGAACGAAGTGAACGGAAACGCCGCGTGCTGCCGCCTCGCGAAAAGCAAGCATTGCATCGGGAATCTGAAACGATGCAAACGAGATGACAAGCAGCTCGTGATTCGCCGAGCGAATCAACCCCAGAAGCGTGGCGGCGCTTCGGCGTGCCGCCATGCCCGGCACCGATGGCCCGGTCCAGACAACGTCGATTTGGAGATCGTGTGCATTTCGCGCCGCGACGGCGAGAGCAGTTTCTAACGCGATCGCAACGCTCGAGCACGACAGTGACGCATCGGTCTCGCGGATGCGTTTGAGCGCCGAAAGCGCCTGCAGTGCGGCACTCTCGTCGGCCATCGCGCGCATAAGGCCGGCGCGCGTTATTTCATTCAGTTCCGTAGCGCCGTTCAGCACCGGTACGAGTCGCCGGCAATACTCCGGCGATAGCTCGGAGAGGAGATCGGCGACGATATTCCCGATGCTCACAACGCGTCGGAGAAGAAGGCGAGATCGCGGCAACCCATCGTTTCAACGAGTGTCCCACGTTCCAAAATGCGGTTGTTGCGCTCGCAGCTCGTCTCCGGAATAAAGAGGCAACTATGGCAGGCGGCGCCGTGCTGAGTCCCGTCGTCGTCGCTTGGTTCGTGCTCGGCACAGAGTGGATCGGAACTACAGAACATCGAGCGATGTAACGCTTCGCTGAGGATCCGTTCGAAGGTTGCAGTCTCGGCCATGGCAACCAATCCCCCGAGGGTTCCCTCCGAATCGGGCGCCGCCGTGTAGATGAGGATTCCGGCCATGGGATCTTCGTCGCTCCCGTCGGAGGCATAGATACGCTCGCGCAACGACGCGGCGTTATACCCGCACTCGAGGGCGAGCTCGTTTATCAATGCGTGAGCGAGCGAATGAAGCAATACATATCGCGTCGCCGGCCACGCGTGTGGGCCAAAACGGTGCAGTACTGCGTCTCGGAGCCGTGCGATCCTCGGCGACTTTTGCGCCGCATCTTCCCAGGCGCGCACGCGTTCCTCGGGTAGCCGAAAGAAGAGCCCTTCGCCGCGAGACTCGACGGCCGGAACCCAGAAGGTCGGCCCGGTCGTCAGCGATACGCGGTGGAGGGAGCTAGTATCGTCTACGTCCGCAACGTCGGGCGGGTCGATGCGCGCAAAAGCGATCGAAGCGGTGGTTTCGCGTAGGCGCATCGCCGCAACGACTTGCGCGATCGAGCTGCGGTGTCGTTCCGGCACGGTGCGTTCGGCGATCGTAAAATCGGGGGCGCCCTGAGAGCCGGACGGGTTCGTGAATTGCAGCCATTCGGGGCGTCGTAGATCCGTGAGCGCCGATTGCGCGCGTTCTCCGTTGCGCCGCCTCTCGACGGCCTGCCACAGATCGGTGACGGAATATACGCGTAACATTTCGAGCGTCGGGTTGAACGTCAGTGCCGATTCGAGCGTCGATTCATCGCGAATTGGTGGAATATCGAGATGAACCCACAGCGCGTCAACATCGTCGTCAATCGCTCCGGCAGCGCTCACCGGAATAAAGAGCGCGCTTAGCGTTATGCCGAACCAGGTATTTGAGGCACCGAGTAAAAGCGGCTGCGCGACTTCGCTACAGCGCTCGAAGGTTCGTAGATGCGGATGTCGTCCGCGGCAGGACGGCCGCTCCTTCGCCTCGCGGTCGAATGCCTTCAATACTATCGCAGAGGCGCCGCAGCCGTGGCAGCGCACGAGTACTTCGGTTGAACGCGTGCCGCTGCCGGGCTCGGAGAGCTCGAGCGTTCCGCCGCCTGCTGCGCACGGCTTATAACCGTGGGCGAATTCTTGCCAGGGGAATTCGTCGAGGTGACCGTTGACGCAGGCCATGACGAAGCGCGCCGGGACGACCGCAGGGGGCTTCCCTTTTCCGCAGCCGCGGTGCTCGAAGCGCGCGCGTTCGGGATGGTGGAGGTCCTCCTTAAACGTGAAGAGCCCTCCGTCGATCGTGGAGAGTATGTTGCAGCGCGTGCAGCGCATCCAGCGCGGGAAGGGAATGACCGGAACCCCGATTTTTGCCCAGTCATCCGTTGGGTTTCGCGACTCTTCTTTCCAAGGTATCGCTACGAGCTTCGTGACCTGTGGGCCCAGTGCTGCCTGGACGGCGGTGAGCAGGCGCGGCTCGCTGATCGTTTCCTCAGGGCGGCTCCACGCCTGAAGTCCCGCCACTACGACGGCGAAATTGGGAAGATCGACGAGCGCGCCGACACCATAGGCATAGAGCATTTGGCTGGGCCGGATGGTGCCGACCCGTGGGCGCAGCGAGGTGTTAGCGGTCATCGTCACGCTCGTCGATATCCTCGTCTTCGAAATTTGGGGAAGCGGGCGTGGCGGCAGCGGCCGCAGTTGTTAGATGATACGGGGGCGCTTCGTTAACGCTCGAATCGTCGACGGCGAGCAGGAGATTCACGTTATGCTCGGTTTCGCGCAGGGAATTGGGCGCCGACCAGCGCCCCCAACGGCGCTGCCCCGGAGGATCGAGAAGTGATTTTCTTTTCGCTCCGCCTCCATAGGAAAGCGGCGCCTGATTGCGTTGCGCGATGCGTTGCCGATCGAGCCAGATATCGAGCAACTCATCGGCACGGCGGCGAACCTCCGCTGCCACGCGAGGATCGGGATGTACGCGCGTCGCGCGCCGCACAAGAGCATCGACGGCAGCGCGGACGTCGCGTTCGACGAGCGGCGCAATCTGCGCGGCTTCGTCGGGATTCAGCGAGTTGCTCGATAT
>JAKAPO010000216.1 GCA_021807065.1 bacterium | reverse complement strand
GTGGTCGTCGAATGCCGCGCATCACCGGCGGCGAGCTGGGCAGCCGTAAACTGCGCTCGCCGAAGTCGAGAACGGTCAGGCCGACGCCTGGGCGCGTCAAAGAGTCGCTTTTTTCCATTCTGATGCATCGCATCGAAGGAGCGCGCGTCCTCGATTTGTTCGCGGGCACCGGGGCGATCGGAATCGAGGCTGCCTCTCGCGGTGCGGTACGCGTCGTTGCCGTCGAGGCGGATCGCGCCATCGCCGCTGCGATTGAGTCGGCGGCGCGCCAACTCGCCGTGGACGAGGTCGTGAGCGTCATGGCGGCTCCGGTCGAGCGCGCACTCTATCGCGTCGAGGGTCCATTCGATCTCGTCTATCTCGATCCGCCGTATGCGAGCGACGTCCCCTTGCACGTGCTCAAACTCTTGCGCGAACGCCGTTTGCTCGCACCCGATTCACTCGTCGTCTACGAGCACGCCGCGCGAAGAATTCTACCGGCGATACCGGGATATCGTTCGACGCGTGAAGAAGTCTACGGAGATGTGGCGCTGGCCTTCCTCGCAGCCGAGCCAGAGGCGTGACGACGCGTAACGGCCGCGCATCAGCCGGACCGCACGCGGTCTTGCCGGGCTCCTTCGATCCACCCACCAACGGTCATCTTGACGTCATCGAGCGTGCGTCGCGCTGTTTCGGCCGCGTCACCGTGGCGGTCGTCGTCAACCCGCAGAAACAGAGGCCGATGTTCTCACTCGAGGAGCGGGAGGCCATGCTCAAAGAGTGCACCGCGCAATTGAAGAACGTGAGCGTCGAGCATTTTCGCGGGCTGCTTGCGGAATACGTGAACCAGGTCGAGGCCGACGTCATCGTCAAAGGGTTGCGCGCCGTCTCGGACTTCGAGAACGAGATGTCGACGGCGCTCATGAACCGCTCGCTCTCCCACGTCGACACCATGTTCCTGATGGCAGATCAGAAGTATTCGTTCGTCAGCTCCAGCATCGTCAAGGAGGTCTTCTTTCTCGGCGGCGACGTCGCCGCACTGGTTCCGAAGCCGGTTTTGCGGATCATGACCGCGAAACGAGCCGGCTTGCAACGCTCGAAAAAGTAACGGAGGTTTCGTACATGTCGGTTTACCGAGTCCTGGACAAACTCGAGGCATACATCCGCGAGGGAACGTGGCTCCCGGCAGGATACCGGATTCTTTCCGAAGAGCGGCTCGTCGAGTTCATCGAGAAGATGCGCGCGACGTTGCCTGAAGAGGTCGGCCGGGCGAAGGTCATCACCAAGGATCACGAGCGCATGCTGCGCGTCGCGCAAGAGAAAGCCCAGGCGCTCGTCGACGAAGCCAGCTCGAAGCACGAGGAGCTGCTCGATCAAAGCGAGATCGTGCAGCGCGCACGCCGGACCGCCGACGCGGTCCTTCGCGATGCGCAGGAGCGTGCCCAAAAAGTGCGCGAGGGCGCCGATCACTATGCGTCGTCGGTACTCGGGGAGATGGAGGCCAGGCTCTCCGGCGCTCTCGGTGCGGTCCGCAAGGGACGGGAGACGTTGGCTCCTTCGGCGACGGTCGGCTCGACCGGCGCCCTCGCCGACGCGGCAGCGAAGAGCAAGCGCGCCGCAGTCGACGGCGACGTGGCACCCGACGTGGCACCCATAGAAGGCGAAACAGCGGCGCTAGAGACGGTAAAGAGTTAGCGTCCGCCCGGCGCGGGTAAGGTCCAGGCAGCGGCGCAGCAGCAATTGCCCCGTCGTCGAGCGATCTGGGCGCGTCACCATCGCCGGTGCCCAGGCGCTAAACGGGTGGGGCTTGGACGTTGTGGGCGAACGCTTCTAGGCGTGCGCGATCGATTGCTTTGACGCGGCCGCGGTCGAGTTCGACGGCGCCGGCGTTCTTGAGACGCAGCAAGGCACGCGCCGCCATGTCGCGCACCGTTCCGGCGGCGGCGGCGATCTGTGCCTGCGAGAGGTGTTCGACGCCCGGCAAACCACGAGCCATGCCCACCGAAGCACGCGCATAGCCCAGCAAGAATTTCGCGACGCGCTGCAGGACGTGCGCGAAGGCGAGGTCGGCTATCGTGTCGATCGAGCGCCGCCGAGCTTGCGAGGCTGCGATGAGGAATCCCAGCGCAAGTTCACAGTCGCTGCGGCACGCGTGAATGATCGCTTCGCTCGGCACTGTCAGAAGCGTTGCGTCGGTCAAGGCCTCGGCGCGCGTGGTCGCTCCGCCGCCGTCGAACGTTCCGCTCTCGTTCAGTGTGTCGTGCGCGAGGCGCTCGCCGATCGTGTGGGTCTTGCCGTCGGCCGAGAGGAGCGTGTAGATGATTTTTCCGTTGCGTACGATACCGAGATACGGCCAGACCTCGCCCTCGTCGAAGATCGTCTCGCCCGATTTGAACGTTCGTTCCGCCGTCTGGCTTGCGAGGTCGTGGATCGTGGCGGCCTTTGCCGTAGAGAACGGCGGCACGCGCTGCAAGAACGCTTCGACGTCCGCGTTCTCGTCGATGCGCTCGAGGCGAACGGTCCACCGGTTGCCACCGAGATTACGCGCGTCCCACGAGAAGCGTCCGGGACGAAGCTGCATCATCTCGTTTCGGAGGGCGCGCGGATCGCTCTCCTCGACGATCTCGATGCTGCTCCCCAGTTGCAGTTTGTCGAAATTCTCTAATATCTGCTCCGTCCTCGACGCAGGCGAGAGCGATCGGGCATCGAGTGTCACGGCTGCAGGGCGACTGAAAGGCACAAGCGGTTTGTTATGTGGGCCGTCCATCGCCGCCTGCCGGAGGGTGGCTCGGCTACGCGGAATAGGCGCAGACGTGCGGTTTGATACCGAGATCGTCATCGTGGCCGGCGCACGAACGCCGTTCGGGAACTTCGGCGGCGTACTCTCTGATTTGAGCGCCACCGATCTCGGCGTCTACGCCTCTCGGGCTGCCATAGAGCGCTCGGGAGTGTCCGAAGAGGAGATCGGCGACGTTGTCTTCGGGAACGTCGTGCAGACGAGTGCGGACGCGGCGTACGTGGCGCGCCACATCGGTCTGCGAGCGGGCCTTCCGACAGAAACGCCCGCTCTGACCGTGAATCGCCTATGCGGTTCGGGCCTGCAAGCGATCCTCTCGGCCGCTCAGGCGCTCCTCCTCGGCGACGCGCGTTACGCGCTCGCCGGCGGCGCGGAGTCGATGAGCCAAGCGCCACACGTCGTACGCGGCGCACGTAAAGGCTTTCGTCTAGGCGCAAGCGTTCGCTTTGAAGACTCCCTCTGGGAGGCGCTCACGGATTCGTACAACGGAATGCCGATGGCGATCACCGCCGAAAACCTCGCAGCGCGGCACGGCATCACGCGCTCCGAATGCGATGAGTTCGCATTGCAGAGTCAAGAACGGGCCGTTGCAGCGCAAGACTCCGGGTTCTTCGGCGAAGAGATCGTGCCGGTCGAAATGAATGGTCCCAAAGGCGTTACCGTCACGGTCGATCGTGACGAGGGGCCGCGCCGCGGCCTCACGATGGATAGGCTCGGGCAGCTCTCGCCGCGCTTCAAGGCGGACGGAATGGTTACGGCCGGCAACGCGAGCGGCGTCACCGATGGCGCGGCGGCGGTGATCGTTTCGACCGCGCGACAGGCGAAGGCCGATGGACGAGCGTGGATCGGGAGACTCGTCTCCGCGAGCATCGTGGGCGTCGATCCCGACGTGATGGGCATCGGCCCCGCACGCGCAATTCCACGCGCATTGCGCGACGCCGGCATTTCTATGAAAGACGTAGCGGTGACGGAGATCAACGAAGCGTTTGCACCGCAGGTCCTCGCATGCACGCGCGAGCTGGACTGCGATCCGAGTGCGGCGAGTTTCAACCCGCACGGCGGGGCGATCTCGCTTGGCCATCCGCTGGCTGCCTCGGGCGCACGCCTTGCGCTGACGACGCTTCATGCATTACGCGCGCAAGGGGGCGGCTACGGCGTTGCCTCGGCGTGCATCGGCGGCGGAATGGGGATCGCGGCAGTCTTCGCGGTCGAGTAGCAGATGAAGATCGTCAATCGCATCTGGGATCTCTTGGCGGTCGTCATCGTGCTAGCGATCGTGTGGAAGATCTGGTTCGAGCCTCGAATGTTCGCCGCGCGGGCCTATCCTGCGCCGCACGCGGTGTACCAGCTACTGGACGGTGGAACGTTCCACGTTACCAGCGCTCGCGGGCACATGCTCTTTCTCGATTTCTTTGCATCGTGGTGCGAGCCGTGTCGCCAGGAACTGCCGGCGGTCGAGCGGTTTGCGCTCGCACATCCGGAAACGGTTGTGATTCTCGTCGACGTCGGCGAGCCTCGTGCCGCCGTAGCGGCCTTCGCGGCGCAGTTGCACTTGAACGACGTCGCACTCGATCCGCAAGGACTCTCGCGCGGATTCTTCGGTATCAACGGGTTTCCGACAATCGTGACGATCGATCCGCAGGGCCTTGTCCGCGCGGTCTGGGCAGGGTTCAATCCGCTCATCGCTTCGGCGATG
>JAKAPO010000215.1 GCA_021807065.1 bacterium | reverse complement strand
CACTAGAAACCCTGAAGACCCTACTTATTAGGGGTATTCGCATGTTAACGTACCGACAGGTGCCGGAGATCAAAGGCCCTCACGCCGCCCGCCGCTGAACCTGGCGGTCAGAGCCGCAGCGTTGGCAGGCTGGGAGCCGATGGCAAGCACGGCGGGCGGATGCACGGCGGCTCTGGTGCGCGCGGCTCAAGACGCGGGGTCGTCAACGGCACCGGCGGCTTCAGCCGAACGTGCTGCTGCTCGCGAACGGCGCGCAAATACGCCACGGCAATTACGTCTCCGGCCTTGGCCTGCGCCATCACCCAGCCTCGCTGTGTGAGAGGCTTGGCGAGCCCGCTCAGCGTGTTGCGCACGCTACGACGCTCCTCGGCAATACGCTCTTGCAGATTGGCGAGTGTGATGCGTTGGTCAGCGATGATCAGAGCTCGTAGGAAGTTTCGCTTCACCGAAGGGAGCAGTGCCGCGCGCAAGTCGGCGAGTTTCTCGCGGGTAATCTCCCGCACGAACGCCCGTCTGGAGCCCTCGAGTGCTCGTTGGGCGGACCACCGCAGGTGCCGCTCGCTCTTGAACGATGCGCGGTACGCGGTGTACCCGTTGACGAGTTCGGGGGGCCCCCAGGCGTCCTTCGCGATGGACGTTGTGGCGCGATAGGAGCGCGCAAAGGTTGACGGCAGTCTGAGTATCGCCGGCGCGAACGGGCCGAGTCGCGCCTCGAGTTTCGGCAGCGTGGCGAAGCGTGCGAGGTGTCCGGCGCGGCCGCGCAGCTGCGGGTTTGCAAGGTCGCGAATGACCGCGCCTTTGCCGTACGGCTGGTAGGCGACGCCGTACTCCGCAAGTACGCGATGGAGCCGATCCCAGCTCGCGTCTGGCCGGTTGAGGGCATCGAACGCGGCCCGGCGCGGAGACCCGGCGAGCCACTCCTGGAAGCTCTGGCGGCCGATGAAGAGGTGGCTTTGCCGGGCGCGAGGCGAGACCGGGGCTGGCAGCATGTCCTCATAGCCCCACGAACGACTCCCGATCCGCAGGGTCTCCTGGTGCGGCTCGGGCAGCGTCGATTGCCACCCGAACTCCGCTTCCATCGCGACCGCGAGCTTGCGCAACTTTGGGTAGTTGAATGACATTTTGACGGCGCGCAGGCGCTGCGGATGCACCCGGTTGATGATCAAATGCACGTGCTGATGCATGGCGTCGCGATGGGCTACGGCGACGTACTGCAGCCCCTCGAGCCCAAGAGCCGCGACCGTACGCGCGACGGTCGCCTCCATCATTTGAGGGGTGACGACATCCTTGGGAGCCCAGGAGATCGCGATGTGAAGCGCGGGGTTCGTCACCTTCGGGCGCTTCGCGGCCATCGTCTCCATCTCCAGCGCTGCAGTACGCGGAGAGTCGATCGCTGGCGAATAGAACGTCCACGCCATCTTGTACTCTTGCGTGGCGTAGGAGATCAGCGAGCCGAACCTGCCGCGGCTACGGCCCGGACGGCCACTGCGAGGGATGATCTTGAAAATCATATCATAGGTTTGCGGCGAGCCCGGCCGCCTCGATCGCGCTAATGATTTCGTCGTGGAACTCCCGATCGGCCGGATATCGCTCGGCAACTGCCCGCGCCACGCGCATCAGGATGCCGACGGCGTGCCCACCAACGTTTGCGTGTAGGCGTTGGCCGAGGCAGCGCCGGCGCACGTATTCGCCGATGTCGCCGCTTGTCATCATGCCGGCGCGCGTCACGACCGCCGTGTACTCTTCCTCCGTGACCCAGGCACGGATCCGCTTATCTCGACGACGCTTTGGCCCCCGAGGCGATCGGTCGAGAGCGGGCGTTTGGTCATCGAACCAATCCCAGTCCGCAGGCGTATTTGGGGCGTCGTTGACCGGCGTGGGGCCCCAAGGCATATCTACGTGGATGCTGTTGCTTGTTTCGAAGCTGGTTTTTGGGTGGCCATCTATGATGCTATCATTCGTTGGATTCAGTCTTAGATTCCGAACATCGTGCGCGCAATATATCCTCAATTTCGGCCTATGCGAACGGCCGATAGGCTTGCTGACGAACGCCGAGCAGAGCGAGCACCTGCGGTTCCAAACCCTCGAAGACTTGCACTGCTTCGAGGTGCAGGTGCGCGAGCAGATGCGAAGATTCTCGTCCGAGCAGCGGGCGGTGCGCAACGCCCGGGCGTACGTAGCCATGTACATGCGGCCCGGGAGGCTGCACCCGGGGGCCTGCGAGCTGTGCGGCGACCGGGAGCGTGGCCCCCATTGGGAGGACCCGCGCCTATCAATGGCCTCGGCCGCGATGCTCTGCATATCACGATGCATGTCGCGCACCCCAGGGGGTCGGTACCGAGTCGTCGCGCCGCCGCTCCCGTGCAGCCAGGTAGGCGCGCAGATCGCCAGCGCGTACCCTCAGCGAGCGCGCACCCAGACGGATGCTCGGCACGTCGCCGGTCGATACGCGGCGGTACGACGTTGAGTAATCCTCCGCGAGGATGTGGGCCACGTCAGTGAGACGCAGCAGCGTCTCATCGCCGAGCCCGTCCAGCGAGGCTATACGGACACCCGGTGGTGTGCTAACGTGAGGCTGTAGGCTCTGCTTAGTGGCGGGGGCTGCGGGGGTCCCGCCGGGCGCAACCGGCGGGACTCGTTTTTTTTGCATGGTTTTCCAATCTGCGGCAGTAATCGCCGCCAAAAAATCATACCCCGCGCCGCACGATCGGGTCAACGGACGCGCGCTCGTGCGTTTTGTGCTGAGTGATGTGTAGTGGTGATACGTCGGCACAAAATGAATTTATCACAGTTGTGGCGGGGAAAAAAGACGCGCGCTGTAGGGCTACAGTGTGCACCCATCAACCGCGTCGGCCGTCGCTTTGCAACAGAATGCACATCCGTTAGACCCGTTCTGGGTCTAATAGAACCGTTCTGGGTCTAATAGAACCGTTCGGGATCTAATAGAACCGTTCTGGGTCTAATAGAACCGTTCTGGGTCTAATAGAACCATTCTGGGTCTAATAGAACCGTTCTGGGTCAAGCGGGTCTAACGCACGATACCTGCAGTAAGAAATCTGCGGAGTGCCGTGCTGTTCAAGCGTCTGCTGGCGTCTGCCCCATAGAAAGCGAAGCACGGTGTCCCTTGCCACGTCGCCAAGGTCGTGTGGTATAGTGCAATTTAGATGGGCAAACAACGACGCGCCAACGGAGAAGGCTCCATCGCGCAAATCCGTGACGGACGCTGGCGCGCACGCCTGCGTTACGAAGACCCGATCACAGGCTTCAGCGACCGAGCGGAACTGCATGGCCGCACGCGAGCCGACGCGCTCGACAAACTCAATGCACTCAAGGCACGCCTCGGGCGTGGTGAGTCGGGGCGCCCGCAGCGCGCGAGCCTGCGAGAGTTCTTGGAGTACTGGCTTACAAACGTGGCAAAGCCGTCGCTGCGGCACTCGACCTATCGACTCTACAGCAGCATCGTCACGCACCACGTTCTCTCCACGCGGCTCGCGAATGTGCAACTCCTGCGGCTGACTGCAGCCATGATCCAGCACGTGATCGTCGGCGGCGGCGCGACGGCCACACCGCGCACCCGCGAACTCGCGCTCGTGATCCTGCGGCGCGCGCTGAGCCAGGCGGTGCAGATGAGGCTCATCGGCTCGAACCCGACCGTTGGTGTCTCGCGGCCGCGGGTGGAACGCAAGGAGATGCAGGTGCTCACGCCCGCACAGGTTCGCACCCTCCTCGTTGCGGCAACGGCTGACCGGCTCCACGCGCTCTATTGGCTTGCGATCCATACCGGGTTGCGCCAGGGTGAACTGCTCGGGCTGCAGTGGGATGATCTCGACCTCCGCACCGGGACGTTGCAAGTCGTTCGGCAGCTCGACCAGCATACGATGACGCTGGAACCGACCAAATCGCGCACCTCGCGCCGCGCGATTCCGCTCGGAGCAGGAACGTTGGAGGTCCTGCGTGCTCACCGCGAGCGCATGGAAGCCGAAGGGCACCTCGGAGCATCGGTCTTTTGCACGCCGCACGGCGACGCCCTACGCGCCAGCAATCTGACGAGGCGCTCGTTCAAGCCACTGTTGCGGCGTGCCGGATTACCGAACGTGCGCTTTCACGATCTGCGCCACACGGCGGCAACGCTCATGTTGGCGGCGGGCACGCACCCGAAGATTGTAAGCGAGCGACTCGGCCACGCGACGGTTACGATCGCGATGGACATTTACCAGCACGCGCTCCCCTCGCTGCAGCGTGAAGCCGCCGAAGACGTTGAGCGGCTCTTGTCAGAGGGTCGAACAAATGGGGGGCAATTTGGGGGCCAACGCCCGGACAAAGCAGTCGATAGGAATGAAGAAACCCCGCCGAAATCCTTATTTGACGGGGTTTTAGATGGCTCCGGATGCTGGACTCGAACCAGCGACCCGCTGATTAACAGTCAGCTGCTCTACCAACTGAGCTAATCCGGAACGGTCTGTAGCGACCCGCCATTATTGGCTATCCCAGCCAGGCCTCCTCT
>JAKAPO010000214.1 GCA_021807065.1 bacterium | reverse complement strand
GGTCAGCGACTTCACCTTTCTTGCCCTTCACCGCTCTCGCAACCGCTTTTGCGAGTTGAACAAAGGCATCAGGTACAGCGGGACGATCATAGCGCAAGCCAAGCCACGTTTTCAGAAGTTCTGATCGACGAACCGAAATTCTTGGTGGCTCATTCGTACTCAGTTCGGCGAGACGCCGCGGGGTGACCATCAGTCGTGGGCTTTGGGCGTGAAGCCACCTTTCATGGTCGACCACAAACACTTCGCTCCGGATACCAACTTGGACGTCGCCTTCGTTCTTGTACACTGGTCGCAACTCGATCAACGGTTCGGTGGCATCCTCCTCGGCTCCATCAAGATCGCATTCCTGGGTGACCACGACCCATTCATTGAAGCTGTGCTCAACCAAAGCGTCGCTCTGATCGAGCACATTACAACTTAGGCTTGCGCTGAGAAGCGACCCCTGCCGCCACCCCTTTCGGTAGAACGATGCCACTTCTACTCGTCTAGGTAAGCATTAGCGGCGTCGTACTTATTGAACGGCGATTGCGGCACATTGATCATCCCCGTGCTGCGCGGGTAGAGGACCCGGCGCGCAAGGACCATGGCGTGGTAGACATCTCCCCTCTTGAACGCGTCGGCGGCGGTTTCTCGTGCGCCATCGATAGGCGTAGAGAACAACATGCGGTTTAGCGTCGCTGCGTCAGAGCCGGCAACTGGATAGAGCGTTCGCGTTAGTATGTCAGCGTCCGCGATCTGTTGGGCAAAGTCGTACCGGGGATTTGACTGACCCTCCCGCACACGCCTAATCTGCGCGTGAGAGCAACCAAAAAAATCACTCGCGCGTCGCAATGACCACCACGTGCGTTCAAGGATTCGGCGAAGAGCTGCGCGACTGTCGACCAGGGGGATTGCGGGCTCCAGGTTTTGCACGTTCAAAGCGCTTGGAACGGCCGAGATATTGAAGCGGCGTCGCAAATCGGCGAGCCAATCGTTCAGCAAGTCGCCGTGCCGATCATCAATAGCGTATCGCCCCTTCTGTTCACCGAACACGTCAACGGTTGAAAGCGTCCCGCTCTCGTAAATTGCCGCCGGTTGGCGTAACCCAGGCGGAAGCGAATATACTTGGCTCACGCTTCGACCCTCCGACGAACCTCAAAGTACTGACGCCCTTCTTCAGCAAGTGCATAGTCGAAGAAGCGCGCTATTTCGTGGTTGTAGGCTCGGAACACGTCGAGTATGGCGTTGCGTTCGAAGGACTGCGGAGTGGGTAGAGTTATCTCACAGTCCATGATAAAGGACTCACCCTGCCCTTGCGGCACGACGTCTGGACCAACGCCCTGCACCAGGCCATGACGAATCACGGCATTAGCAGCGATCGTGCGTTCACTCTCTGGAATTTCAACCGTTGCCTCATTTAAAATAGTTTGCGACAGCGAGTACTTCTGTTTTGCGTGCACATCGTGGGACGCGATCCAGCCAACCACCTCCGGTCGAAACCATGACTCCCAACCGTCGGCGATGGGCGCCGCATTAATATAGCGAACAGTGACGGACTCACAGGTTGCAAGACCGGCATTAGCCGAGAGCAGCGCATCGCAAACTAAAGCGAGCATGTTCGAAAATTGCTCGCGACTTCTGTACGCCTGGCCGACCGAAACCTCCGTAAAACTCGGAGAAACGATTACCTGATATTCCGAAGCACCGCCACCGAAAACCCAAATCGGCATCGGCGCCTGTTGCTGTTGCGACGTTGCCGTTCCGCCTGGCGAGGCATTCACAGTGAGCTGAATCTGATTTAGTTGGCCCGCGCGCAATTCGGGGAACTCGTTCGAGAGGGCGCGCTGAATCGGGTCTATCGCTTGCATCGTGGAGAAAGCGGCAACGATTGGATAGCGCAGCGAAACGATCGCGCGCGCCAATGGGGGCCGGCCTGACTCAAACCGCCCCAGGTCCTGAAATGCAAATATCATCGCACCTCTTATTACCCAGAATGTTCCAGAAATGTTCCACACCTAAGGGGTTCCGCCTCCCGGAGAGGCGTCCAGTGCGTGGGTCCTGGCGCTTCCCCGCTGCTCAAACCCCGCTGGGGCGGATCGGGCGGCTGGCGGAGCAGCCCGGCCGACTTCTCTTCCTCTCACTGCTTTTTTCTTCGCCTCGCTCGGCGAGTGGCCGCATTCTGCTCGGCGACGACTATCCTGGCCGGTCGACGACTATCTTGGCCGGTTGAGGGCCTAGGCCGGAAGGTCCAGGAGCGGGGCCGCGAGAGCCGACGCAAGGTCGAAAGCCCGTGGAATGCCCGGCAAAAGGATCACCGACCACCAAGTGCGCAAGTACAAGGCCCAGCGCCGCACTCAAACGCAAGCCGCCGCAGCCGCCAAGGCCGGCATCAGCGAGCGCAGTGCTCGCCGAATCGAATCCCTCGAATCGCTGCCCTCGCAGCGCGCGCCGCGTCACTGGCGAACCCGGCCCGACCCGCTTGCGGTCGTCTGGGAGCCACAACTGCTGCCGCTGCTGCAGACCAGCCCGCACCTGAACGCCGTGACGCTGTTGGAAGAGCTGCAGCGCCGCTATCCGGGTGAATACGGCCCGAGCGCGCTTCGCACGCTCCAACGACGCCTACGGCAGTGGCGCGCGGGGCACGGCCCTGAGCGAACGGTCTTCTTCGCGCAAGAACATCCACCAGGTCGGCAAGGCCTCTCCGACTTCACCGTCGCCGACGACTTGGGCGTTACGATCGCGGGCATGCCATTCCCGCATCGGCTCTACCAGTATGCGCTGGCGCATTCGGGATGGCGCTCAGCCGACGTCGTCGAGGGCGCCGAAAGTTTCCAGGCGCTCTCGGCTGGCCTGCAACGCGCGCTCTGGCGCTTGGGCGGCGCTCCCGAAGAGCACCGCACCGACAGCCTCTCAGCGGCGTACAAGAATCTTTCCGAGCCGGAACGGCGCGAGTGGACGAGCCGCTATGCGGCGTTGTGCGCGCATTATGGGATGCGCCCTTCTCGCAACAATCGGGGGGAATCGCACGAAAACGGCAGCATCGAATCGCGCAACGGCTCGCTCAAGACGGCGCTGCGGCAAACGCGGCTTCTTCGCGGTTCGAACGATTTCGGCGATCGGCCGGCGTACGAGGCATTCATCGAAGTCATCGTTCTGCGCATGAACGTACGCGTAGAGAAACGCCTGGTTGTCGAGCGCGCCGCCCTGCGCCCGTTGCCGGCGCGCCGAACCGCGGAGTTCGACGAGTTGCCCGCACGCGTGAGCAAGTACGGCATCTTCACCGCGAAAGGCGAGCAGTACAGCGCGCCAAGCCGGCTCATCGGTCATCGCTTGAGCGTACGCATGTACGCCGATCGCGTGGAATGCCACCTGAGCGGTCAGCGCGTGTTCGAGTGCCCGCGAGCGATTCGCAGCAACGGGCAACGCCATGCGCGGCAGATCGATTACCGGCATTTGGTCGAGAACCTCAAACGTAAGCCCGGAGCCTTTGCCCACTGGGTATTTCGCGACGATGTCTTCCCACGGTCGATCTATCGGCAGACCTGGGAGAACCTGAGTGCCCAACTTCCCGAGCGGCAGGCGTGCAAGGTCATCGTTGGCCTGCTGGCATTGGCCGCTCAAGGCCACGAAGCCGTGCTTGCGGTCGAGCTGGAGCACGTGCACGCACGCAAAGAGCTGCCGGATCTGGACGCGCTCACCCAGCGGCTTGCACTGCGCCCGAGCACCGTTCCGTGCGTTGTCGTAACGCTGCCGGCGCTGGCGTTGTACGACACGCTCTTGGAGGCGGTGTCATGAGCGGCGCAAAGCTCAACGCCGACGGTCGGCTTGGAATGCTGTTGACCGAGTTGCGCCTGCCGACGATCGTCGCCATAACACTCATCGCTGCAGCTGCGCGACCAAGGCGCAAACGACACCGGTGTCCAGCGCGTCGGTCTCGATCCGCAGCCTCGCCCCAGAGGAAAACGCGAGCTGCACGATGCCCGCACGGTGAGCGCTGCGCTCCGCCCGGCGGTAGCGGCGACAACGAGTAGATTCCGATCGGCATGCTGCCGGTGACGTTGACCCGCAGCTGAGCGCAGAGGTGGTGTCGAAGTGTGTCGGGCACGCGACGATCGGCATTACTGCTGAACGTTATCTGCACGTGTATCGGGAGCGAGATGCGGAAGCCGCTGAGGTGTTTGAGCGGCTCGCGGGCTGAACCTCGGCGGCCCGTTAGACGGTTGCCAGATATTTGTTGTTAGACGCAGCTGTCCAACAACCGTCGAACGATGCGGAATCCCCGGAAATCAAGGAGATCAAGTGGTAGCGCCAACGGGAATCGAACTCTCTAAGTGGGGTCCCGGCAGTTCCCGACCGTTACCAAAAACCCGAGATTACGAGGGATTCCACGTCGCGCGACTCCCGTTCTCTACCGGACGCCACCGGCCGTTGCCGACCCATCCGTTAGACGGATGTTAGAGGGCCGCTGCGCTTCACCCGGTTTCTGGATCGTCGCGGTCGGTGGAAAATCGGGGGGGGGGGGGGGCACTTTT
>JAKAPO010000213.1 GCA_021807065.1 bacterium | reverse complement strand
CGTTCGGATCGAGTGGGGCTTTACGGTCAACGACAAGATCGTCGCCCGCGTCACCGACACGAGCGCGCTCGCGCCGCAGGCTACCGCCGACCACCACTACCCGCTGAAGTACGACATCTTCCCGCAGGGCCTGCTGCTGGGCGACATGGAGTGTCACGCCCTCTCCGTAAAGTTCGCGGACGGAACGCTGTGGACCGGGCCACGCCCCGCGATGCCGTTGCGCGCGGTTGCCACGCCGCCTCCGGGGGAGGACTTGGCGATGCACATGCAGCCCGCCGGCGCGCAGATCTCGATGTCGAGCTGCTCCTTGCGCGTTGACGAGAACCGCACGCCGGTCACGTCGACCGTCGAGATCACCTACACCAACACCGCGCCGCAGCCGACCTCACGCGTCGATTGGGGCCTTGCCGCCGAAGGAACGATCTACGAGAAGTTCGCCGACATGGCGCCGGTCGCCCCGAACGCCAGCGTCGATCGCCGCTGGAAACTCCCGGGGAACCTCCTCCAGATGGGCCGGCCGCCCGGCGCGCCACCACTCGACGCCAACTGTTTCGTCCTCCACGTGCGCTACGCCGACGGCACGCAGTGGCCGCCCGCGCCCTAGGGGCACCGGTTTCGCGTTCACGCCGCTATGCAGAACCTTGCCGATGGTTTCGTTTGGCCGCCAGGTACCGGTAGGACAGTTTAGCGTAGTGTCGCGGCCGCATGGCGCCGTAAGGGCGTCCAAGCAGATTACAGGTGTGCTTTCTGCCTCATGGCAAGAGGCGCCGTGGGTGGCGCACGAGTCCGCCTCTTGCGTCCAAGCCTCATTACCCAAAGCGCCTCGCCATGTTCTCAAGGCCGGGAACCGCTAATCTAAGGCTGAAGAGTTCGGCCATCTGGGGGATATCGGGGCAGTTAGATCGACGTGAAGTTGTTACGGTTCTGCTTGATACTTGTCATCCTAACCGCGTTGCGCCAATCCGTCACGGCGGACGAATACTTTATTCCGCCCGCCTCGATTCCAACGTCGCTGAACACCAGCGATAGGGCAGTGTCGGTAAACGTTGCGGTTCAGCGCAGTTTCCCGGCCCAACGCGTATTCATTCAACTTGCACTTATCGGTACTCCGAAAAAACGCGGCGTTTCGGCCAAAATGCACTTTGTTGAACCTTCGGCGGAGGACCATCCGCCTGCGCTGCAGGCAATCGAAATCGTCACCGACTCGGATCTCGATCGCGCTCGCCACATTCTGGAGCGCGCCGGGATACCCGACGATGACATTAGCGTACGCCTCGCACACGCATACGATCCAAAGCGTGCGATCGGGCAGATCCTTATTGCGGTAACGCCGCCGACCACTTCTCGCTTCGATGCGGTTGCTAAACAAATCGCAGACCTCATCTCGCAATACCCATATATCCGTGGCGCCGGGATAGTCGTGGCGAGAGGCACGTGCGACGCGGAACGCTTCACTTCGCGGATTGCGCGGCGGGAGGCTAAGCACCGCGCGGCAATACTGGCTCGGGCCGGCGGCTTTACCATTGGCGCAGTCATGAGAAGCGATGTCTGGTTCGTCGATCGGTACCCTGCGCAATATCAGATGATTTGCGGAGGGGAGAAGCCGTCGATCCCCCGCATCGATGTGGGGCCCACGGAGCCTGGGAGTTTGGGAGCGTATCAGGTCTCCGTGAACCTCGGAGTAGTATTTCGAATGCTTTCCGGCCACAGCAGCCCCATACCAAAGAGCCGATTTCTTGAAATGGCCGATTTAGCGGCAGATCTGCAGCCGCTGATATCGCACCGATTCGTCATCGCCGGCAGTGAGCCGTTCGTCAGCGCACAGGGCCAATTCAGCGCCGTCGTGCGCCCGGATGCGCTCGTGGCGTCCTTTAACGTACCTGATATTCCCTCGGAAACGCTACCGCCACACCTCATAGAAAACCTTCTCGCTGCAGTTCGAATGGCCGACGTAAAGCCGACGAACATTTTGCGGGAACATGGAACGATTTACGTGCGCGTGCGTTCCGGCGTCGAACTCGTTAAGGTACGGCGCCGGGTCGAAGCAATTCGCGACAACGATGGAAAATATCCTATCAACTTCTGGGCCTATCAGTTCGTTTCGCACTGTAACGCCGTCAGCACCGCTGTGGCAGCACATGCTTTCGCCGTTGCTCTCCAGCGAGCGAAAATCATGACGGCGCAGGCACAGGTTCGCATGGGTCCGGTGATCGCGTTCGACGATGCCGGCACCACATTGCACGGTGCGATCTGTGGTTACGGCAAACGGTCGCCAATGCGCAGGCTCGTTCAGGCTGCAGTGCAGAGCTCTGCCGACGGGAACATTTGGCCGCCAGGTACTGGTGCGACATTTGAACGCAGTGTCGTAGTCGCATGGCGCCTTAAGGGCGTCAAAGCGCTTCCACGTGGAAGGTCCTCGCCGGCGTTCGCAGCACCTTTTGCGTACAGCACGATCGACGAAGCCTTCCTCACGAGCGGAAACGGTGTGCTCGGTTCGGCGAAAGAGGCGCTGGCGCCCACGCAGACGTTCATCTCTCTCCCCATGGCACAGCCGATTACGCCGCTCCTTCGGGGCTACGCGCGAGCATTTTGGTGGGAAACCGGGCCTGGTGGCCCCGATCGTGCCGCGCAGCTCTGGGTTTCGGATCCCGGAAAGGTGAAAGCGGCGCTTCAGCGCTTGCGCGCTTCAGGAGTCGCCGTGAGCCACTTGCTTTTCCATGCTGGAAATTGCGAGCAGGCAAGGAACGAGGCGTTACGTGGAAACGGCGGCGAGAAACTGGCCCCTTTTCGGCGGTGAGAAACTGACCCCCAGGGGGTCAATCTTGGCCGCCGTCCGCGGTTTTCCCGCTCCGCTGGCGGGCCTTGAGCCGCTGGCTTTCGCCAGCGAACTCAAAGACCGCGCCGTGGTGCACCAGCCGATCGATGACGGCTGTCGCCGCCATCGGGTCGGGAAAGATATTCGTCCAGTCGGTAAACGCGAGATTCGTGCTGATCGCAACGCTCTGGCGTTCGTACCGGCGAGAGATGACTTGAAAGAGCAAGTCGGTTGCTTCGCGTTCGAAGGGAATATATCCAAGCTCATCGATCAGCATCACATCGTAACGCTCGTACGATCGCAGCTTGCGTTCGAGTTGTCCGTCATGCTTGGCAGCGATCAATCCCATCAGCAGCTCCGCTGCAGTGACAAAGATCACGCGGTAGTTGCGCATGCATGCCGCCAGACCGAGTGCGAGCAAGCAATGCGTTTTGCCCGTTCCAGGCGGACCGATGCAGATGACGTTGCGATGCTGTTCGACGAACTCACAGTCGAAGAGCTCTAGGAATTTGGCTTTAGGGATCTGTGGCTGCAAGGCGAAATCGAATGATTCGATGGTCTTGATGACCGGGAAGTGCGCGGCGGCGATCCGCGCGCGAACTCCGTTCTCGTGACGTTTGCTCACCTCAAGGGCTGCCAGCTGCGTGAGGTACTCGACCGGTTCGGCGACGTCACCGGCCAAGCGCCGGTAGCTGCCAAGCATCGCCGGCAGCTTCAAGTTGCGAAGATGCAGTTCGAGTAGTGGATGCTCAACCATCACGGCCTCCCTTCCGCCAGCGTTGCCAGATCGTAGCGAGCGAGGTCGACGACCGGCCGTTGCATGCCATCGGGTGCCCGCAATGCCAGAATCGGCGTTGCCGGCGGAAGCGGCGTCGTGCGTTGACGTACCAGAAGCGCGATCGCCGCCGGATCGAGCGTTCCGCAGATGAGCGCTTGCGAAACGCACTCGGCGACAACTTCACTGGAGTAGGTGAGCAGCAGGCGCAGAACGGCTACGAAGGCACGACCCGCTTTGGCACGATCGTGAGCCAGCAAACGATCTCGCAAGGCCAGCAACGGCGCCGGAAGCTGACTTTGCGCGATGATCTCCGCACGCTCGACGCTGCGATGTTTATAGGCCAGCAGCTCGATCGCATGACGGACGTCGAGCATCGTTTGGTGCTTACCAGTACAGCGTTTATGCTCAGCGACGACCTGATCGCCAACGATGATCCGTACCCGCTCCTCGAAGAGTTCGAGTACCGCATCGCGATGTGCCCACTGCGTCGGAACCGAGTAGCGGTTGGTATCACAGATCGCTTCAGCGAACTTGTTGATGTGGGCAACCCGGCGGACGCACGCGGCCGGAAGTGCCGCCGGAAGCGGCCGCAACTTGGGCCGTTCGCGAGCGAAGCGTTCACCGATGGTTTCATGATGGACCGACGATTTCCGCGCCTCATCGCGTCGACAGAAGTGTTCGAGCGAGAAGTTGAACTCTTCGAGGCTCTCGCACTCGGGGATCGGGCGGAACATGTTGTCCTCGACAAAGCCGTTGGCGCCCTCGACGCCGCCTTTCTCGTTGCCTTTGGCGGGCGCTGCGAACTCCACTTCGAGCGCCAGCCCACCACAGAAGGTGCGGAACGCCGCGTTCTCTTCGCGATTTCGGCCGCGTAGAATGAGGTGGCCCCGGTTAGTCGGACAGCCTGATATGTGATGACTTCGCTCCCTAGCGGTCGAAAAGACC
>JAKAPO010000212.1 GCA_021807065.1 bacterium | reverse complement strand
GATCTTAGCGCGTGGCGTGGCTACCCTCGCAAGGTGGTGGTATAGGCTTTCGTCCCTGGTCGTTGCCGTGACGCCGACGGCACTCGAACAGGTGCGAAGCCGCGCGGGAACGACGCCGGTGGTTCTCGCAGCAAACGGGTGCGATCGCGTCGAGGCACGCGGGGGCGTTATCAAGCGCCGTAATGGTGAGTTCGTCGCGACGTTCACCGGCAACATGGGACTGGCGAACGGAATGGATCTCTTGCTCGATGCGGCCAAACTCGTCCGCGACGACGAGATTCGCATCGCGCTGATCGGCGGTGGAGCCGATTACGAGCACGTCGTCGCACGCGTCAACGCTGAGGGTATCGACAATATCGATCTGTATGGCGTCATGCCACGCGAACAGGCCGTCGGCGCGCTTGCCGAGTCCGATGCCGCCGTCGTCGTGTT
Source organism: bacterium (assembly GCA_021807065.1). Taxonomy (GTDB): domain Bacteria; phylum Vulcanimicrobiota; class Vulcanimicrobiia; order Vulcanimicrobiales; family Vulcanimicrobiaceae; genus Tyrphobacter. The sequence goes on along the minus strand of JAKAPO010000212.1, from coordinate 4,132 downwards.
GCGTGAAGGCATCGGCGAAAGCATTCCTACGAAACTGTTCGATGCGTTCGCAGTTGAGTGCCCGGTAGTGCTGAGCGCGGCGGGCGAGGCTCGTCGCGTTGTGAGAGAATCCGTCGCAGGCGTGTGCAGCGCTCCCGGTGACGCGGAATCACTGGCGGACGCACTGCGGCGCTTGGCAGCGGATAGGCCTTTAGCCAGAGCCTTCGGGAGGGCGGGGGCGCGCTATGCGAGCGCGTTCGACCGCGAGGGCATCATGGGCGACCTCGCCGCCCGGATCGCATGCATCGAGTAGGCTGTGCCATTGCGCTAGCGCTGGTCGCCTGCGCTCCGACGATCGCGGGAACCGTGCCGAGGCACGTACAGAACTGGCAGACCGCTTGCGCTAATGCAGGGCAGAGTTGTCTCGAGAGCAGGAACGTCGGCATCTCGGCCTCATGGATGGCTAAGCACGTCGACTGGAACGAGGTTGGCGACCATCCATCTTCCGACGTAACGTCCGCACAGCTTGCGGCGGCCGGCGCCGAACATATCGTGGTCTACAGCGATCCAAACATTGCGTGGTATTGCCCCGTCCCGCAAGACTACTCGGCGCAATCATACGACCTTCCCGAAACTGGCGGCAATTGTCGAACCTCCGTTGCGCGGTATCTGCGCCCGGAAAACGGCAGCTACGCCCACGCGTTTACTCACCAGATCGACGGCAACCGACTCTTCGACCGCGCCGACGGTTTCTATCACGGCAGACCGGGAGAGCCTTTGAATATCGGCGATCGCGACGTTCAAGCCGCCTTCGCCGCCGACACGGCACGCAACCGTTACGCGACCGACGTATTCGAGGACGACGCCGGCGGTTCGTACAACTGCATCGCAGACGACAACGGAAGGTGCAGTGGAACCTATGGTGCGGCGGCATACGCTCCACCGGGATGCGATTATCGCGACGGCTACTGGTGCTATAAGTACGGTGAGACCGCATACGAATTCGACCGTGCATCCAACCCGCAGCAGACGTATGCGGACGATGCAATAGCGCTCGCGGACGCCTCCGCTCATCCGGTGATCGGCAACGACGGCGTAGGGACAGACGTTTATGATTTGCAGTGGCTCGCGTCGAGGCGCGTCGAAGGTGCGATGTCGGAAGGCGCGTGGACGCAAGTCTCCAATCCGAAAAAATGGATCGCAGAGGCCGACGCTATCTTGAGGTACCATAACCTACATAAATACGTCGTCGAGTACAGCAGCGACGCGAGCCGGCTCATGTTTCAGATCGCCAGTCACTGGATCGTGTACGATTCGACATACTCCATCGAGGCTCTGGACGAAGTCAATCCGGCTGCGCGCTCTGCGGGACGCAACGACGCGACATTTCCCGAGGAGAGCGTGGTTCCGTCGAATGCGCGCGTAGCGACGCCGTTGTCAAACGAGGTCACCGTCTTCGAAACCGCCCCGGGATTGTTCGTCCGCGAATACGCCACATGTTACGAGAACGGCGAGGTCATCGGCTACTGCGCGGCGATCGTGAATGCAACGGGATCGGCACAGCCGATCGCGGGGCTCACTCGACGCTACTCGCGTGTGCTCGTGCACAACACCACAGCAACCTGGGCAGCCGGTGGCACGCCGTTGTGGTCGCACATCGTTCCCGAATCGATCGGTCCGAACAGCGGCCTGATACTGGCAGAGTGATCGTGTAGGGCATCCCGAGGGAAGCGCGGTGCTTCAAGGATCGTGCCGTGGTCCTCGCAGCTCGAGAACGACGCACCATCCCAGCTTCCGTAAGCCGGGAAAGATGCGGAAAAGCGCGCGATCGATGCGGTTTGCTGCTGCAATGCAGATTTTGCCAAAGGACGTTTTTGCGATGGGTAGCGCGAGTAGCGTCGTCAGGTAGTAGTAGGTAACGCGGACGTCTGCGAAATACTGGCGAGCGAGATCGAGATCGCGCATCAGGAGGGGATGCTCATCGGGTGTGCCGAGCGACGGGGTGAGACGTCGGTAGAGGTTGATCAACGGATTGTGGCCCAGCGGCTCGACGAAGAGCGCGCAGCCATTGATTTCCAGAAGGCGCGCGATCTCGGGGAATGCACGCTCGGTGTCGAGATGATGAAGGATGGCGCCGCCGCAGATAACGTCGAAGGAACGATCTGGAAACGTGGTTGCCTCCGCGTCCATCACCTCGAACCGCGCGTCGACACCGAGTTCACGCACGCGAGCTTTAGCATTTCCGATCGCAACGTCAGACAGGTCGATCCCCGTGACCGTGGAGCCGAGCGTAGCAAGTTCGAACACGTTGTCGCCGAGGCCGGCGCCAATTTCTAACACGCGTTTCCCGGGGGCTTCGGCGACGAGACGCCGCTTGTAGTACCCGTGCGAGGCGCCCACGATTGCATACGCGCCGCCGGCCCCGCCGCCTGAGCCATCGGCGGCGGCGAAGCGGCGATCCTGCAGCTGTTTCTCACGGGACTTGCGCTCGTCGAGAGTGAGCATTCTCTCCTCGAGCTTACCTTAAAAGAGAAAGGCGTTGCACGGGACCTTTGACCCGACGGCGCCGTGGCCGCAGACCCTCTTAGGCGTTCACGTTGGTGAGGATGCAGGTCGTGGCTCTGGATGAACTGCTTGGAATCTTTTAGATACAAAGTTGATATTGAGCCCTGACCTCTTTCCTAGAGCCGAGCGCGCGAGAGCCGTAGCGATCGCGGGTCCGGCGCTCGACGCACACACCACGGACGCATCACGATAGGTATAGATACGTCGCGCGGAAAAAGCAGGCAACATGAAGCTCGCGCGAGTCTGTGCCTGCACTGTGGCGCTGGCCGCATCTCTGTCTGCAGCGATGGCGAAGCCCGTCGCGACACCTACGCCGTTGCCGCGACCGTTCGGCCGCGGCCACGTCTGGTTTCATGCAACGGCATACGCGCCGTATACGTTCGACGATACGATCGTCCGCGTGCATTTCGACCTTGCGCGTGGAATCGTCTACGGGGACGAGACGGCGGTCGTCCGGCCGAAGCGTGCATTGCGCACGCTGCCATTCAACACGCTCGGCATTCACTACCAGCGTGTCACAGTCGATGGAAATCCGGTGCGCTATGCGTTCGATGCAGCGCGCCAGCTCATCAACGTGCGGTTGCCGGCGCTTGCTGCAGCAAGGAAACCACTGGGGGTCGAGTTCATCTATTGGGTGAGGCCGCAGCGAGGCGTCTATTTCATTCGCCCCGATCGCGGCTACCCCAACATCGCACCGGAGATCTGGTCACAAGGCGAGATGATCGACAACCGGCGCTGGTTCCCAACGTGGGACGAGCCGAACCAGAAGACGCCGAGCGAACTGGTGGTCACGGTGCCGCGCGGCTGGACGGTGGTTGCGAACGGCTACTTGAAATCGCATACGCATACGGCGTCGACGGAAACGTGGGACTGGAATGCGCCGCATCCGAAGTCCACCTACCTTATTGCCTTTGCCGCCGGACCACTTTCAAAGCATCACACGACGCTCGGTCAGGCAACCGACGGAAACGTCGCTGCATTTGGTAACGGCAGCATGGACGTCGATTCCTACGTGCAGCCGAGAAATGCGAACCTCAACGCGCTTTGCTTCGGACGCACGAACGCCATCGTCGCATACTTTCAGCAGATCATCGGCGTGAAGTTTCCGTGGGAGAAATACGATCAGACGACGGCCGAACGCTTCACCTACGGCGGCATGGAGAACGCCTCCGCGACGATCCAGACGCAGCTCGCGCTCCATCCCACTATCGAGGATTCCGAGCGCCCGTGCGACGGACTCGTCGCACACGAGCTGGCACATCAGTGGTGGGGCGACGACGTGACGATGGCGGATTGGTCCAACACCTGGATCAACGAAGGTTTCGCCACGTATTTCCAAGAGCTTTGGAGCGAGCATCACTTCGGCGAGGCGGAGTTCGAGTACGAGCGCTACCAGGCGCAACAAGCCTACTTCAAGGAGACGCAACAGTACTATCGGCCGATCGTCGATTACGTCTATAACGATCCGCTCGATCTCTTCGACTACCGCGGCGGGCTGCTCGACCGGGATTGGGTGGCCCGTCGCGGAGAGGACACGTAGGGAGCTGTCCGCGATTCGACTCGTGATGATCTCGGATGCTCGGGGTGG
>JAKAPO010000211.1 GCA_021807065.1 bacterium | reverse complement strand
TACCCGCTTTTGAACCCGGCAGACAACCTCATTTCCGCGACGATAACGTCGCGGCCCCATTGAAGCAGTTTCAATTTCCCAAAGAATAGCGGGTTGTAAAATATTTCCGCGACGATAACGTCGCGGCCCCATTGAAGCGGGGGTGTGTCTGTATACTGCGACATCCTTGCAGGGGATTTCCGCGACGATAACGTCGCGGCCCCATTGAAGCATGTCATCCCGCGCAATCCAGAAGAGAGTCCCCAATATTTCCGCGACGATAACGTCGCGGCCCCATTGAAGCGCGCCGATCTCGAAGCCCGCGACTTCCCGCTTCCATATTTCCGCGACGATAACGTCGCGGCCCCATTGAAGCCGCCGATGCTGTAGGCATTGAGTGTCGTCGAGGTCATTTCCGCGACGATAACGTCGCGGCCCCATTGAAGATATACCCAACTTGGCGCACCCCAATATATGCCGTATTTCCGCGACGATAACGTCGCGGCCCCATTGAAGCGTATCTGTGAACGGTTCTGCAAACTGAATATACTCATTTCCGCGACGATAACGTCGCGGCCCCATTGAAGCAACGAGAACGACCCTGCGACCGCGCGCACGAGCCCCTGATTTCCGCGACGATAACGTCGCGGCCCCATTGAAGCTCGAGGGCTTTTGCCGGCGACCTCCCGCCTGCGGCGATTTCCGCGACGATAACGTCGCGGCCCTATTGAAGCCCCGCCGCTTCGTCAACCTTCTTGCGCGAGCGTTAATGCCGGTGACCCGATGATTGAGCCGATCGCAAGGGGTGCTTGCAGAATCCCTAGGAATCTAAGTCGGATAAGTCCTGCTCGGATATTTCCTGTAGATGATCGAGCGTCAAAATTTTTGTGTTTGGTTGGTAGATGGAGTAGCGTTTTTCGCTAATGCCGATCCCGTTGGCTATCAAGAGATCAACAAAATGCTGACCGTCTACAAGCGCGATTGGCTGACGTTCGTTATGCGTGGCGTCATCTTCGGCCCGATCTCCGATCACCCCCGACGTGATGAGCAAACCCGATTCGTGTACGGAAAGCGATCCACGTAATTGTTGTATGACCGGACGGCCCACGCGCTTCGTACGTTTTACTTGAATTGCCGTACGTAAGCTGGCAATGCCGCCCGCAACCAACGTCGCGCGCAAATCAATCCCGCCGTCATTGCTGCGCTTGGTCACGACGACATCACGATAACCAAGACGCAAAAGCAACGCGCGAACGAGCCATTCAAATGCTGTGGGATCCATCGTACTAATGAACTCTAGCAGGGCGTTTCGTGCACGTAATTGTGCGTGCTTTATCGCGGCGTCGAGGTCGCTTTGCGGGGTTCGAAGCTGGGCATCGAGGCTCGCATTGACATGGATAGGCACGAGTCTATCCGCAAGCTCTGCCTCGAGGGCGGCGACGATGACGGGATCGCGCAGGCGTAAATTGGTACCTCGAAATAACGAGAAGGGTTTAAACTCCGCCAGCACGTCGCCTCGCGCGAGGATCTCGTGCCGGGAAAGCGGTGGATCCACGCGATAGTCGTAAGCGACGTCTACGCGGTAGTCGCCGAAGTTGCCTCCGGGATTTTCGCGAACCGGTGAGGTGATGCGACCGACGGCAACCAAGGCCGCGTTTTCACCGGCGTTCCAGAAGAATACACGATCCCCCGGGCTAACCTCTTTGCGGCCCTGGTTCATGGCCCACCACTCATCGACACCGGCCGCGAGGGCGGCGATAAGATCGTACCGCTTCGGATTTGCTTGAAACAACCAATCCATGGAGTCCTCCTCGATGGGTCTGCGGGGCACCGTTCTCTTGCTCGGAGTTGCGGTGCGGTGCCACGTCTCCTCAATCTTGATGATGACCGGAGTCGAAGCCGCATCATTTCTGGATTTTTCCCTGAGAGTGGCGCTCGCGGTTTGGGAGTTCATCGGTGTCTTCTACGGCCGGTGTCGCCCGGCATGCGTCGATGGCCGACATCCCGGAGACTGAGCGTGGGGGGCGCACGCATCAGGCCGTCGTGATTTCATATTTTCCCGCGAGGAACCCGAGGGTCCCGAGCGAAGCGCCCTCGTATGATCGGCGAACGAGTCGGCAGCGACGACCTACTCGATCTCTATCCGCCGGCGCTCTTTCGCGCCCTGATCGATGCCGAGGAGCTCGCCGAGAAACTCACCGACATCGCGTGCGTGGCTTGCGCGAGCGACGATGCCGGGTGGGCACTGACGAATCGCTTCGGCCGGCAGGCATCGGCGGTCGGTGGGTTCGCTCGTTTGTTTCCAGCGCGCGGTTCTTTCGGCGAACCAAAGAGCAACCCCGGGCTCAATCCGCAGCGCCTGCTCGGCGCGGAGTCCGGCGGCGAGGCGATCGGCGCCTCTTTCGCCCGTCGGCTGCGCGAGGCGGTGCTCGACGCGAATACCTATCGTCGTGCGCAAAGCGATCGCGCCGACCGGGCTCGGGCGCATCGCCGATATGTGTGGTGCGAACCACGGCAGGCGGTGCTGATCGCCTCGATGCCGCGCCGCCTCGACACCGCGAACGCTTACACGTAGCGCAAAACCGCAGAACGTCGCCTCGATACGGGTGCTGAAGCACCCTACTCGGCGTGACAACTTGTGCCCTACTCGGCGTGACAGACGCGCCCTACTCGGCGTGGCGGTATGCGCCGGCTACTCGGCGTGACACTCGTTCCTCACGAAAATAGCCGTTCGATGTCCTCGGCGCTGATCTCTAATTTTGCCGCGGTATCGCCCAATAAGCCGGCGGCGAGGTCGCCTTTGCGCTGTTGCAGCTCGAGAATCCGCTCCTCGACGGTGCCCTCGGCGATGAATTTGTAGACGAAAACGTGCCGCGATTGCCCGATGCGGTGTGCGCGATCGGTCGCCTGCCGTTCGACGGCCGGGTTCCACCATGGGTCGTAGTGAACGACGGTATCTGCCGCAGTGAGATTCAGTCCGGTGCCTCCGGCCTTGAGACTGATGAGGAAGAGCGGCACTTCGTTGGCTTGAAAACGTGCCACGGGCGTCTCGCGGTCGCGCGTTTCGCCGCGCAGCTCCACGAAGGCGATCTCGCGTGTCGCAAGCTCCGGTTTGATGAGATCGAGCATCGACGTGAACTGCGAGAAGAGCAAGATGCGGCGCCCGTCCTCTAAGAGGCTCTCAAGCATTTCCATGAGTGCATCGAGTTTATGGGATTCGCGAACGGTTTGGGCGGCGGCTAGCTTCAGCAGCCGCGGGTCGCAGCAGACCTGTCGCATTTTAAGGAGCGCATCGAGCAGCACGATGCGGCTGCGCGCCAGGCCCCGGCGTGCCACTTCCTCCGAGACGCGCTTATGCATGGCGATACGAATCGTTTCGTACAAGTCGCGTTGGGCGCCGCGTAGCTCGACACGTTGGACGATCTCGGTCTTTTCCGGAAGCTCCGGTGCCACTTGCTCTTTTGTCCGCCGCAGGAAAAACGGTTTAATGCGCGCGGCAAGGGCGCGGCGGCGCAGCGCATCGCCGTGCTTCTCGATCGGTGTGCGGAAGATGCGTGAGAAACGCGTGCGATCGGGCAGTAAACCCGGCACGGCGAATTCATAGATCGACCACAGCTCTTCGAGATGATTTTCGACCGGTGTTCCCGTGAGCGCGAGGCGCTGATTCGTTCGCAAACGTGCCGCAGCGATGCCGGCCTTCGCCTTGGGGTTCTTAATTGCTTGCGCCTCGTCAAGTACGACCAGCGACCAGTCGCGCTCCGCGAATGCTTCGATGTCGCGCGGGAGGAGCGCGTAGGTCGAGAGCACGATTTCGGCATCGTCGATCGCGGCGAAACGCTCGCTGCGATCAGGCCCGGTGAGCGAGAGGACGCGTGCGGCCGGCAAGAAGCGCGCGATCTCCGCGCGCCAATTCGGCACGACGCTCGTCGGCGCCACTACGAGCACCGGCGACGCAAGACGTTTGCTCGTGCGTTCGATTGCGATATGCGCGAGTACCTGGATCGTTTTTCCGAGCCCCATGTCGTCGGCGAGGACGCCGCCGAAGCTCTGCTCGCGAAGCGCTTGCAACCACGCCACGCCCTCGCGCTGGTAGGGGCGAAGCTCGGCCTTGAAACTTTTGGGAAGCTTGACGACGCGCTGCGCGTAACCTATCAACGCATCGATCGTCGCACGCAGCGACCGTGCATGCGTCCAGCATAGCGCAATTCCATCGGCATCGGCGAGCGCAGCCGCGCGTATGGCGGGGACGTTGATGCGGCCGTTGCGCGACGGCTCGCTCGATTCGGCGACGAGCGCGCCGATCGTGGCAAGTATGCGGGCGACGCGCTCGGGCGCCAGCGAGACATATTTTCCGTCGGGCAATTTCCCCAGTAACGGCTCGCTGCGTTGTTCGATCGTTTTAGGATTGGTCGCAAGCGAATGCCCTGCGCCCTCGAGAGCGTTGATGAGCACCGGGAGGAGCGGAATGCGTTCGCCCTCCACCTCGATGCCGAGCTCGAGTTCGAACCATTGCGGGCGGACGTCTTCGATGACGTCGATCGCCCAGTCGTCTCCCGGTTGGAGAATCGTGTAGGGAAAATCGGGAGCGACCTCAACGCTCCAACCCGAG
>JAKAPO010000210.1 GCA_021807065.1 bacterium | reverse complement strand
TTCCGATCTCATCGCGCCTTCGATGATGTAGGTCACGGTCTCGAAGCCGCGATGCGGGTGATCGGGCGCGCCTTTTGCTTCACCCGGTTTGTAATCGACCGGGCCCATTTCGTCGATGAGGAGAATCGGATCGAACTGCGAGACCCCGGGAACCGGGAAGGGGCGGTGCACGATGAAGCCGGCACCCTCGGTCATGGTTTGGGCGGGGACGATGCGGATAGTTCTCGATGTCGTCTGCATGGCGGACTCTACGACCCACGAGCCGCTACGGGGGTTTCGCGGCGGAAGCGGTCGTAATCGCGCTCGTTTTGGTCCGCGTATGCGGCTGCAAAGCGGACGATGGCTCGGTCGAACGCGTCGGACCGTCCCAAGTACGCGGCAATAGCGTACGCGCTGCCGGTGCGCGCGTGCGCCCGCGCGAGCACCCAGGCGCAATGCTCTGCATAATCCGAGAGTTCGGTGGCGCGCGGGCGCGCGAAATCGGCGCCGACCTTCATGTCGCGAAGTTGGCGCACGTAATAATGTTCGGGATTTCGCGAAGGGCTTTGCCCCGCGCTACTGTGCGTTCCAGGTCCAGTTATCCGCCGTCGTCCGCAGCGCGTAGCCGTAGACGCGTAACCGCGGCCACAGCTTTGCAAGCGGTTCCCGTATCCCATTGCAGACGAGGATCGGAACGTCGCTTTCGTACGGCATGCCGTGCGCGTTGGTGAAGATCGCTGCAACCTGAACGTGCTTGAAGTAGCGTCGCGCTTGCGCGGGATCGGCGTTCACCTCGATAACGGTATTTCCGGAGTAGCGCCGCGGTCCCCACAACCAGAAGTTGTTATTTCCACTGATGGCGTGCGGCAAGCCGAAGGCGGCGCCGTAGACGTCGATCGCGCTTGCCTCACCGAAGTTGCTCGCGAAGACCGCAGCATGCGCGCGTTCTTGGGGGGGCAGACTATCGTAGACGCCGGCGACGCTCGAGACCAGTTGCGGCCACCCGAGCATATCGGCGTAATACTGGATCGGGACGTCGGGCCGCCGGTCGTCGGGTAGCCCGAAATCGACGTGAAGCGCACGGCCAACGGCATTTTGGTAGGCTATATAGTTCTGCAGCGGCAGCACCGGCAGAACGAACGGCACCGCTGGAATCGAGACCGCGAGCGCGGCGGCTGCAATGGCAGCGCGGGCCGGGAAACGGGTCACCCGTTCGATAGCAACGGCACCGGCGGCGATGAGATATGGGTAGATTGCGGCTGGATAGTAGTTCTTGGCATCGAGTGCGGCCATCGTCGCGATGAGCACGACGTATGCGGTCGCGAGCCATCGCGTCTGCTCAGATCGCGCGAGGAAGATCAGTCCGACGATCCAGACGGTGGAGAGGGCCGGGTTCATGATGAGAATTTGTTGCAGCAAGAACGGCGGACCGGTGACGATGAACTGTCCGTTATCGTTATGCAATACTTGAAGCATCGGAAAGCCGTGCGCGACTTGCCAGATGAAGTTGGGCAGGATGATCGCGAACCCGATCGCGCAGCCGGCCGCAAAGGAAGACGTTGCGAGAAGGCGCCGGTGACGCGAGAAGAGCAGGCCGGTCACCACGGCAGCCACGAAGAACGCGACGCTGTACTTGCTCCACGCGGCAACGCCGACGACCGTTCCGACAACGAGCCACAGGCGAGGCGAAGCTCCTTTGACGATGCGCAGGACGAGTAACGCCGCAAGCGGCCAGAGCGGGATTTCCAGCATGTCGGGGGTCAAGCGCGTCTCATTGGCGGTCAGGACGGGTGCCAGCGTCACGACGATCGCAGTGAGAAGTTGCGCGAAGATGCCGCCGCCGAGCTCGGCGGCGAAGAGACATGATATGAAGGCAGCTAACCCGGCGCAGATCGCGGGAATCAAGCGCAGCAGGAAAAGCGAACTGCCGAAACTCTGCGAGAATGCGGCCAGCAGCGGGGTTAGGGGAGGCTGATCGACGTAGCCTAGCGCTGGATGCCGTCCGCAGATAATGAAGTAGAGTTCGTCCCGGAAGAAGCCGTAGTGCGGATTAGCCAACGCATGGAGGAGCGTCGCGGCGAGTCCTGCCGCAAGCGGGAGGCGCAGGTCGGGTGGCAGCCAGCCGTAAATCGGCTTCCCTACCATGAGGCTCCGAACTCGCATCGCCGCCTATTTCGCGGTCGTGCTCCCGCTGCTTGCCATGCCGGCGGAAGCCGACCCGGTGGCCCTCGTGAATCCGTTCGTCGGAACCTCGGGCACGCAGCAGGGAGGGCCGATCGACACCTTCCCCGGCGCGGACGTGCCGTTCGGGATGGTGCAGTGGAGCCCGGACACGCCGTCGCAGAACGCCGGCGGCGGATACGAGTATAACGACCGAGCGATCACGGGATTCAGCCTCACGCACCTGAGCGGACCGGGCTGCAACGTGTTCGGCGACTTCGCGAATTTGCCGACCACGGGAACGGTGAAGGATCCAACGCACGCGCAGCAGCCCTTCTCCCATAGCAACGAACAAGCGCAGCCCGGCTGGTACGCCGTAAAGCTCGACGACGGGGTGCACGTTGCCCTCACGGTCACTCCGCGCACGGGTCTGGGCAGGTTCACGTTTCCGGCGAGCACGCAAGCGAATCTGCTCGTAAACGTTTCGTCCGATCAAGCGATCGTATACGACGCATGGGTGCGAATCGCCGGCAACGACGAGATCGAAGGTTCGGCGGTAAGCGGTAATTTCTGCGGCATGCCCGACCAGTTCACGGTCTATTTCGTCGAGCGTTTCAATCGCACGTTCGCCTCCTTCGGCACCTGGCGCGGTGCGCGTCTCTCGCCGGGATCGCGGTTCTCGCGCGGGCCGGGGACGGGAGCGTGGGTGACGTTCGATACGGAGCGCGATCCCGTCGTTGAAGCCGAGGTTGCGATCTCGTACGTCGGTATCGACGGCGCCATCGCAAATATGAACGCGGAAGCCCGAAGTTGGAACTTGAGTGCCGTACGAAGTGCCGCCGTGCAGATGTGGCGCGACGCTCTCGGGCGCGTCACGATCGCCGGCGGCAGCACCGCCGAGGAAGCAATTTTCTATACGGCGCTCTACCACGCGTTCTTACATCCGAACGTCTACAGCGATGCCGACGGCCGCTACCGAGGCTTCGACGGGAACGTGCATCGCGTGCGCGCGCGGCACCTCGAGTACGCCAACTACTCCGATTGGGACATCTATCGAACGGAGATGCCGCTCCTAGCGTTGCTCGATCCAGACCGCGCGAGCGACATGATGCAATCCTTGGTCGACGCCGCACGACAAGGTGGCCAGCTACCGCGGTGGGCTCTGGTCAACGGACCGACGAGCGTCATGGGAGGCGACTCCATCGATCCGGTGATCGCCGGTGCGTACGCATTCGGCGCCCGCGCGTTCGACACGCGCGCCGCGGTCGCAGCGATGGTTCGCGGAGCGACGAAGACCGACTTGCCGCGCGAAGACGGCTGGTACGTCGAACGCCCGGAACTCGCGGAGTATCTGCACCGCGGCTACATCGTGAACTCCCACACGACGTCGGTGTCACCGGTTCCAAATGGCGCCTCCGAAACGCTCGAGTACGCGCTCGACGATTTCTCGATCGCGCAACTCGCCGCCAACGTCGGCGACGAGCGCATCTATCGCAAGTTCATGGCACGCTCGGGCAACTGGGCGAATCTGTTCGACACCGCGTCGGGGACGATCGCACCGCGCGGCGCCGGCGGCGCGTTCATGCAGACGCCGATCGGGGACTCGGGCCAAAGCGGCTTTCAAGAGGGCAATGCGGCGCAGTACACGTGGATGGTTCCGCAGGATCTGCGCGATCTGATTGCCGGGATGGGTGGCCCTGCGGTCGCGCGCCGGCGGCTCGACACGTTCTTCACGCAACTCGACGCCGGACAGAACGAGCCCTACGCATGGCTCGGGAACGAACCGAGCCTCGGCACACCGTGGGTGTACCTCACGCTCGGCGAGCCCTGGCGCACGCAACAGATCGTGCGCCAGGCGCTGCTGACGCTCTACGGCGACAGTCCCGCCGGCCTTCCGGGGAACGACGATCTCGGCACGATGAGCGCGTGGTACGTCTGGTGCGCGATCGGGCTCTATCCGCAGAATCCGTCGGTCCGCGCGCTCGACATCGGAAGCCCGCTCTTCGCGCACATCGTTATTCGAGCCCCGCACGGCCCCACGATCACGATCGACGCCCCGAATGCCGCCGACGATGCACCGTACGTGCAATCTGTGCGGCTCGGCGGGGACCCGACGCAACGGACGTGGCTCGGCCTGCCGGAGCGCGGCAGCTTGCATCTCGTGTTTGCGTTGGGGACCTCCCCAAATCGATCGTGGGGAACCGCGCCGCAAGACGCACCTCCATCCTATGCGATCGCGCCTGTCCGCTTCCCGCCATCGGCGAGCACGACGCTCGCGGTCTCCCCAGCACTGGCTACGATTGCTCCCGGAATGCGAGCCACGATCGCGCTCGCGTTTTCGAATCCCGGATCGACGCCTCAACGGATCGCGTGGCGAGCGATCCTCCCTTCCACGCTCCGGGCGCAGCGCGATTCAGGAACGGTTGACGTCCCCGCGGGAGCGACGGTATCGGCGACACTCGCACTAT
>JAKAPO010000209.1 GCA_021807065.1 bacterium | reverse complement strand
CGATCTTCTGGCCGGCGGAAAGCAGGCGCTGCGGTTGCAAAAGGAACTGATCACTGCGTGGGAGGCGCTGCCGCTGCCGGGGGCGGTCGAGCGCGGCATCGTGCCTCCAGAGGAGAAGGTCGAACTGGATAAGGCAAATGCGGCTGCGATGAGGAGAGGTGACATGAGGGTTTCTTCCCCGCCCGCCTGTGCTATTATTGCTCGGCTGTGACGGGGGTTGGGCTTCACGCGGCGTAACCTCGTGAACCCCGCCAGGACCGGAAGGGAGCAACGGTAAGCGAGCCCTTACGGGTGCCGTGAACCACCTGGCTCCCGCCACGGCCTCGCTGGAGGGGGTCTCCGGGACTGGATAAGCGAACCGGGAGGCGCCGGCATGGACGACCGCTATTACATTAAGGTCGTTCCCCATGGGGGCGACGCCATCCACCGTTTCGTGATTCGAAGGCTTCACCTTCGGCTGCTCGCCGCGGCAGCAAGCCTGTTCTTTCTGGCACTTGCGACGGCCGGGCTCATAGACGTTCAGCACCTGCGCGCGGCCGCTACGCGAACGCAGCAGGACCGCGCGGCGCTCAAACGTCTCGCCGGCGAGACGGTCGTGCTGCGCCGTCAGCTACAGCGCGTGCAACGCGAGAACCGGGAGATCACGCAACTCATCGGGGTCCCCCAACCACACCCATCCCCGCTCCGCAGTGAGAAGACCTCGTGGACGAGCAAACCGGTCAGTTTGGCGGTGGTCGAGCATCGCGTCCACGTGCTCGCCGGTGCGTCGCAAGCGACGTCGCTGGAGACCGCTCGCATTCGCACGCTCGCGCTGCGCGTGCTCAACCTGCGTCACATGCAGGCACTCGAGCGCGCGCGGCTCCTGGCTTTCATCCCATCGATCGATCCCGTTGAAGGAGGGATCGTCATCGGTTGTTTCTGCTACCGGATCTATCCGGACCGGGAGTTTCATGAAGGCGTGGACCTTGCGGCCGACTATGGCGAGCCCATCCGGGCGGCGGCGGCGGGAACGGTCGTCTTCGCTGGCTGGGATGGGGGCTTTGGCATGAAGGTCGACATCGACCACGGCAACGGCTATCACACCTGGTACGCGCACATGTCGCGATTCGCGGTTTCCGCCGGTCAGCGTGTTTACAAGGGCGAGGTTATCGGCGCGGTAGGCGCGACGGGATTTGCGACGGGCCCGCACCTTCATTATCAAGTTATGTACGACGGAACCCCGATCGATCCGACGCCGTTCCTGAACGGCGTTCCCAGCGCCGTACTCGCGTCGCTGCCATAGAAATCTCGTGAGCGGTATCCTCTGCTCGCTCGTTCAGCTGTTTGGCGTGCTGGTGAATGTCTATACGCTCGTGCTGTTGGTCTACGCTATCTTGTCCTGGATTCCCGACCTGCGCGGAGGCCGGTTCGAGTACTATCTGGCAATGGTGGTCGAGCCGCTGCTCATTCCAATCCGGCGGGTCATTCCGCCGATTGGGGGATTGGATATCGCGTTCCTCGTGCTGATCCTCGTCCTGCAATTCGTGGTCCGGCCATTGCTGAACAATGCGATGATCCACGCCTGCGCACCGATCTTCTGACCGAGGCGTCATGACCAAACCCGACGCGCACCGGCTCCAAATCGCAGGCCGGATTCGCAACTTTTGCATCATCGCCCACATCGACCACGGAAAGACGACTCTCTCCGATCGGCTGCTGGAGCTCACCCAAACCGTGGGGGCGAGGGAGATGACCGAACAAGTCCTCGATGCCATGGACCTTGAGCGCGAGCGCGGCATAACGATCAAGATGCATCCCGTCACGCTTCGCTACCGCGCGCGCGATGGCGAGACGTACGAGCTGAACCTGATCGACACGCCCGGCCATGTCGATTTCTCGTATGAGGTATCCCGTTCGCTGGCGGCGTGCGAAGGCGCCGTGCTCATCATCGACGCGGCCCAGGGGATCGAAGCGCAGACGATCGCCAACTACCATCTAGCGCTCGAGCACGACCTGACCGTCATACCCGTGATAAACAAGATCGACTTGCCAGCAGCGGACCCACTGCGCGTGATGGGCGAGATCGAGGAGCTGCTCGTGATGGAACGCAGCGAGTGCATTCTGGCAAGCGCGAAGAACGGCCTCGGGATCGATGAAATCCTCGAAGCGGTCGTCGGTCGCATTCCTGCGCCGGGCGGACATCGCGATCACCTGCGCGCGCTGGTCTTCAACGCGCAGTTCGATACCTATCGCGGCGTTGTCTGCCATATTCGCGTGGTCGATGGCGAATTGAAACCGGGAACGCGATTTCTCTCGATGGCACACGAGCGCGTATTCGAATGTGCCGAGGTTGGCATCTTCGTACCCGAGATGCGCCCGACGGAGGCGCTGCACATCGGCGACGTCGGATACGTCATCGCAAATATCAAGTCGCTCGGAGAGATCGACGTCGGTGACACGATCACGGAGGCCTCGAATCCCGCGCACATTCCGCTGCCCGGATACCGCAAGGCGGTGCCGATGGTGTACTGCGGCCTGTATCCGAACGAGGGTGCCGAATACGCCGACCTACGCGATGCGTTGGATAAACTAAAACTCAACGATGCAGCCCTCGTCTACGAGCCGGAGAGCTCGGTGGCGCTTGGGTTTGGATTCCGCTGCGGCTTCTTGGGATTGCTGCACATGGAGATCGTGCAGGAGCGGCTGGAGCGCGATTATTCGCTGGATCTGATCGCGACGTCGCCGTCGGTCGTCTTCCGCGTTACAAAGACCGACGGCGCGATGTTGACGATCGACAATCCCTCGAAACTGCCTGCGGCCAGCCTCATTCGCGCGATCGAAGAGCCCTACGTGAAGGCGACCATCATCACTCCGCCCGATTACGTCGGCGCCATCATGGACATCACGCAAAACCGCCGCGGTGCGCTAGCGGGAATGGAGTATCTGCAAGACGGCCGGGTCATCCTCACCTATGAAATGCCACTCATCGACGTCATCGTCGACTTCTTCGATCAGCTCAAGTCGAGGACGAAGGGTTACGCCTCGCTCGATTACGAGCTCATCGGCTACCGCCAGGGCGATCTGGTGAAGCTCGAGATTCTCCTCAATGGCGAGCCGGTCGACGCGCTTTCGTTCATCGTCTCGCGTGAGCGCGCCGCTGCTCGCGGCCGCGCGTTGACCGAGCGGCTCAAGGAGTTGATCCCGCGCCAGCTCTTCGACGTCCCCATTCAGGCAGCGATCGGAGGAAAGATCGTCGCCCGGGAGACCGTCAGCGCAATGCGCAAGAACGTTCTTGCGAAGTGCTACGGCGGCGACATCACCCGGAAACGCAAGCTGCTCGAGAAACAGCGAGCCGGTAAAGAGCGGATGAAGCGCGTCGGCAAGGTCGAGTTGCCGCAAGAGGCGTTCATGGCCGTTCTCAAGCTGCAGGAGTGAGCGCTGCGCGTCTACGTTGCAACGAAGAACGCTGGAAAGCTGGCGGAGCTGCTCGAGATCTTCGCGGCTTCGGATTTGAACCTGGAAGTCTATCGGCAGTACTGCGACGTTCTCGAGGGTGCCACTTCGTTCCAAGAAAACGCGCTGCTGAAGGCGCGCTCGCTGCAGGAGCAATTGCGGCGTGAGGGCATGGCATCGGCGGTTCTGGCTGACGACAGCGGACTCGAGGTCGACGGGCTCGGCGGCCGCCCGGGCGTTCTGTCCGCGCGTTACGTCGGCGAAGGCGCATCCTGGTCGCAGCGGCGGCAGGTGCTGCTTGCCGAGATGTGCGACGTGCCCGACGAGCAGCGGAATGCGCGCTTCATCTGTGTCATGGCATTGATCTCGTCCAACGGCACCGCAGCTATTGGTCGTGGAATCGTACCGGGCCGCATAACGCGCGAAGAACGCGGGGCTCGCGGCTTCGGATACGATCCCGTCTTCATCCCCGCCGCTGAGACCCAAACCTTCGCCGAGATGTCTGAAGAGAAAAAGAACTCGATCAGCCACCGCCGCGCGGCGGCGGATGCGCTACTCGAGATGCTCATGCCCAGCTGACCTGGTACGGCATTGCCGGCTGGGTTTATACTAAGGCGTTGGCTTCGGGGCGTAGCTCAGCTTGGTAGAGCGTCGCCTTTGGGAGGCGAAAGTCGCACGTTCGAATCGTGTCGCCCCGACCAAACTCCGCGCGGTCTAGCCTAGCAGGATAAGGCCGAGTCTTCTAAACTCAATGAGGGGGGTTCGAGTACCTCCCGTCACACGTTCTTCGACAATGAGATGCGCCTGTGGTCTAACTGGATAAGGCACGAGCCTTCTAAGCTCGTTGATGGGGGTTCGAGTCCCTCCAGGCGCGCGACCGATCTTGGATGAGCAACGTTTGGGATGCGCCCGTGGTCTAACCGGATAAGGCACGAGCCTTCTAAGCTCGTTGATGGGGGTTCGAGTCCCTCCGGGCGCGTAACTTCCGCGGCGTGGTGGCTGTAGCTCAGCTGGTTAGAGCGCCGGTCTGTGGAACCGGAGGTCGCGGGTTCGTATCCCGTCAGCCACCCCAAGCAAAGAGAGGAAATCGGGCATAGGATTCGACATGGCATAGGCGCCTTTAGCTCAGTCGGTAGAGCAGCGGACTTTTAATCCGTTGGTCCCGGGTTCGATCCCCGGAGGGCGCAAAAAGCTC
>JAKAPO010000208.1 GCA_021807065.1 bacterium | reverse complement strand
CGATGAGGGAGCAACGCCATAGCGGTTTGACCGAAGAGCGACGAGGGTTTCGGCGGAACAGGCGGGTTCGAGGCGGCGTCGGGGGTTTTTCCGCAGCCTGCTAAAGCTGCAGCCGCCTGGCGAGCGCCGCCAATTCGGAACGCGCTGCCAAGGCGAGGGGCGAAGGTTGCCCCGCGTACACGCGGCGCCCATTTACGAACGTCGCCCGGACCCAATGCGCTTCAGCACGGTAGACAACCGCGTTCCGAGCGGGCGACCATGGATCGACGCCAGAGGCGTCGAGGACGATGAAATCGGCCGCGCTCGCCGCACCTGCAGTCAGATCGCCCGCCAGTACCCCCACGGCACGAGCGCCATCGAGAGTCCCCATTCGGTATGCGGCGACCGCTCCGAGCGCCTGCCCGTTGCGGCAGCGGATCTTTTGCAAGTACGATGCCGCGCGCATCTCGCCAAGTATCGACGGCTTCACGTTCGCGTCGGTACCCAAGCCGATGGGAATTCCACGACGCCGGAAACCGCTCACGTCGGCGATGCCGTCGCCGAGATAGAGGTTGGTCGTGGGATTGTAAACGACCCGTGCGCCGCGCGATGCAAGGACGTCTTTCTCCTCCTCCGTGACGTGAATCGCGTGCACTGCGACGGTGCGTTCGCTCAGGACGCCAAGGCGATCGAGCGCCGAGATTTGCCCTGCAGGATCGGGGCGTTCGGCGACGTGGATGTGCAGATCGCACGCCTCCTCGCGCGCGAAGCGCGCCGCAGCACGAAGCATCTCTTCCGAGGCACCGTGCAGTGAATGCGGAGCCACGCAGATAGTCGACGGCGGATATTTCGCGCGCAGCTCGAGGGTACGCGTCCGCGCTTGATCGACGCTCTCCCGAAACTCCGCCGGTGCCTTCGGATTATCCATCCAAGCGCGCGCGAGTACCAAACGCATCCCAGTCGCTTCCGCAGCATTGATCACCGCCTCCGCATGCGCGTTCCCGCCGCCATTTAAGTAGAAGAACTCGACGACGGTCGTAATGCCTGCAGCCAGCATCTCGCTGAAGGCAGCGACGAACACCCAGTAGACGTCTTCAGGTGCAAGTTTCGGCACGATCCGGTAGAGCGCCTCATCCCGCCACTGTTCGAACGGCATGTCGTCGGCCCAGCCGCGTAGGAGGATCTGATATGCGTGGCTATGGCCGTTGATCAACCCCGGTATGACGAGACGGTCCGCCGGAAACGCTCTCGCCGGTACCTCTCGATTGCGCTCGTGGATCGTCTTGAAATCTCCCGCATCGGCGATCGTGCCGTCTCGGACGACGAACGCGTAATCGTTGCGTTCTTCTCCGCTGGCGATCGCCCGTGCACATCGAATGAGCTCGGTCGGCGGGTTACCCATCAATGCGCTCAGTCGGCGGGTTACCCATCTTTGTCATCCTGAGCGAGCGCGCACGCTAGTGCGCGCGACGTCGAAGGACCGGCGATGGCTCCGCCTTTGACGACGATCTCCGCAAAATTCCCGCCAAAGTACCAGCCGAATTCTCGCGGATCGTCGATCTGCAAGGCAACAAAATCGGCCGGTCCGCCGTTGCGAAGAACACCGGTTGCGCTATGCAGCGATCGCGCGGCGGCGCGCGTCACACCGTACAGGGCCTCCGCCGCTGACAACCCAAAGAGCTTTCGCCCGAAATAGGCGACCGTCTGCATGTTGAAGCATGGAGAGGTTCCCGGATTGAAGTCGCTCGCTAGCGCAACATCGCCACCCGCGTCGAGCACCTGGCGAACCGGCGCCTTTCTTTCAAGGTCGAGAAATGCGATCGTCGCCGGGCACGCCGTCACTACCGTGCCGCGTTCGACGAGATTGCGGACAGCTTGCGGGTCTACGTAGTTACAGTGATCCGCGGAATCGGCACCGATCCGGGCGGCCATCGAAGAGGCGTTCCCATCCGCCATCTCATCGCAATGGATTCGCACGCCAAGACCGTGCCGGATTGCCTCCAGCATGTACCGGCGGGTCTGTTCCGGCGAGAAATATCCCGGCTCGCAGAAGGCATCCGCGAACACCGCGCCGCGAGAGCGCGCTTTCGGAATACATTCCGAAATGAGAAATTCCACGTAGGCGTCGGCTGTCTCGAATTCGGGCGGTAATGCGTGAGCGCCGAGGAATGTCGGAATTAAACGCGGGACGTCGGCATCTGCGCGGTGTGCAGCGATGAGGTCCAGCAGCGCGAACTCGCCGTCCATCGTCAGTGCGTAACCGGTCTTGGTCTCGAGCGTCGTCGTGCCGTGTCGCAGCATCATCTGCAGTCGCGGACGAACGGTACGCTCGTAGAACGCCGCCGGATCACGCAACGCCTCACGCGTCCGCTCGACCGTATGGAGCATGCCCTGCGACGGCTTCTCTGCGTGAATACGCGCGGCGAAGTCGAGCTCGCGATCACCGGCAAAAAGCGGATGGCTGTGAGCGTCGACAAATCCCGGAACGACGACGCAATCTCGTGCGTCTAGCTCAACGGCTTCGCGAGGGGAGCGCGCGGCAACGTCCTCTTCCCTGCCGATCGCGACGACGCGATCGCCCTCGATGAGGATCGCGCCGTCTTTTATGAGTCCGAGGTCTTCGAAAGCTATGCGGTTTTGCGCCGCGTTCGTATCGCATGTTACCACCGCTCCGGCGCGCACGAAGAAGGCGCCGATCATTGGCAAGAGACGCCTCCCTCGACGTCGCTCAACGCGCTCACGCGCGCTAAGCTCGCTTGGGATGACAGGGATCGCGTGTCGCCCGCCTGCGATGACATGGCTAAGCCGTGGGTGCTGACGTGGAAATCCCGAGTCCGAAGGACACCGGAAGGCGATCTCCATCTGTCGTAGGTGGCCCCGCAGGGGGGCCATGCTGTACTCGGGACGGCAAGGCTATAGGCTCCAGTCTATGCCTTTCGCGTCGGCGGTTTCGATTGCCAGTTCGTATCCGGCGTCGGCGTGACGCACGACGCCCAATCCCGGATCGGTCGTGAGCACGCATTTTACTCTCTCGCGAGCGTCCTCCGACCCATCTGCTACGACGACCATTCCCGCATGCAAGCTGTAGCCTATTCCGACGCCGCCACCGTGATGGAAACTCACCCAATGCGCGCCAGCAGCGGTGTTCAGCAGGGCATTCAAGATCGGCCAGTCGGCGATCGCATCGCTGCCGTCTTTCATTCCTTCGGTTTCGCGAAACGGCGAGGCGACGCTGCCTGCATCGAGATGGTCGCGTCCGATAACGATCGGCGCCTTGATTTCGCCCTTGCGTACCAGTTCGTTGAAGGCGAGACCCGCTCTCGCCCGATCGCCGTAGCCGAGCCAACAAATTCGCGCCGGCAGTCCCTGAAAGGCGATGCGCTCGCGCGCCAGCGTAATCCAGCGGTGTAGCGAGACGTCTTCGGGAAAGAGCCGGAGCAGCTCGTCGTCCAATCGGGCGATATCGGCCGTATCGCCGGAGAGCGCGGCGAACCGGAATGGTCCGGCACCGCGACAGAATTGTGGGCGAATGAACGCCGGCACGAATCCGGGGAACTCGAACGCGCGCGCGAATCCCGCCCGCTGCGCCTGCGCGCGAATGTTGTTACCGTAATCGAAGACGATCGCACCCGCGTCTTTGAACGCGACCATCGCTTCGACGTGCTTCGCGATGCTCTCGAGCGCGCGGCGTTCGTAATCCTCAGGGGCGCGTGTGCGCAGTTGCGCCGCCTCCTCGAGCGTCAAACCGGCGGGAATGTACCCATCGACTGGGTCGTGTGCCGAGGTTTGATCGGTTACCACATCCGGCCGAAAACCCACGTCGTAGAGCGCCGGGAACTCGACCGCAGCGTTTCCTTCGTAACCGATCGAGATGGCGCTGCGTTCTCGCTTGGCACGCTCGATCTCTCGCAACGCCTCCTCGCGCGACGCGACGACGCGATCGAGGTATCGCAGTTCGTGCCGGCGCTCGAGCCTGCTACGATCGACGTCGACCAAGAGTGCGACACCTTCGTTCATCGTAATCGCAAGCGGCTGCGCTCCGCCCATTCCCCCGACGCCGGCGGAGAGCGCGACGCGCCCGCGCAGGCTTCCCCCGAAATGCTGGCGTGCCAACTCCGCAAACGTCTCGTACGTCCCCTGAACGATGCCCTGCGTGCCGATATAGATCCACGATCCGGCCGTCATCTGACCGAACATCGTCAACCCCTGCGCCTCGAGCTTGCGAAAGATCGCGTAGTCGGCCCACTTTGGAACGAGATTCGCGTTGGCGATGAGCACGCGCGGTGCGCGAGCATGCGTACGAAAGATCGCAACGGGCTTGCCGCTCTGCACCAGCAGCGTCTCGTCGCTCTTCAAGCGTCGCAGCGCGCGCATGATTGCGTCGAACGCCTCCCAAGAGCGCGCGGCGCGGCCGTTGCCACCGTAGACAACGAGATCCTGCGGGCGCTCCGCGACGTCGGGATCGAGATTGTTCATGAGCATGCGGAGCGCCGCTTCCTGCGGCCATCCCTGGCAGGTGATACCGGTGCCGCGGGGCGCCCGAACGATTCGCGGTGCTGCGATGCTGCTCACGCAGCTACATCCGACACCCGAGCGCCATTCGCAGTTCCGGACGGTACGCTGTTCTGCAAACTCAGGGCGGCCGGGCTCTGGG
>JAKAPO010000207.1 GCA_021807065.1 bacterium | reverse complement strand
AGAGATCGATAGTTGCCATCGAACCCGAAACGGTAGCGGAGAGCACGTGCGTTCCCGGGGGAAAGCGCACCGCGTGAACGTCTGCTGGCGGGCCAGCAACCCCTTGCACGGCTGCGTAAAGGACTCGATCGTGGAGCGTATCGGCCGCGCTCTCACCCGGCATCGGCGGGCGCATGCTAACGATCCAGCTCGCCAGCTTGCCGTCGGCCTTCATGTAGTCGATCGTCAGCGTGTTTTGAAGCGGTCGCGGCCGCAGCAGAAAATAGGCTGCAACTCCCAAAACCAGGATAACGAGCAGAACGAGTAACCGAGATGATCGCATCAGATCGAATCCACTTAAGAAAATGTTATCACGAAAACGACGATGTCGTCATGTGCCTCTGCTTCGCCGAGCATCCGCGAGAAGATGGTTGATGCAAGGTGTTCCGCGCCCGCTATCACTGCCCTCCGTGCGATCTCGCGAAGCCGTTCTTCGGCCCCAAGTATATCGCGGTTGAACTCGAGGATACCATCGGTGTATAGAACCAACGACGACCCGGCTTCGACGCGCAGCGGAGTGTTGGCGCAGCGCGGATCCTCCACGACGCCAAGCGGTGCACCGCGGCCGCCGAGATAGGCGGCTTCTCCATCCGCGCTCACCAGCAGCGGTAGCGGGTGCCCCGCACTCGCGAATTCGATCGCGCGCGTGGAAGGTTCGATGAATCCGCACAGCGCGGTAACCATCGCGTCGCCGCGTATTCTCAAAACTTCGTTGACTTCGCGGAGTACGAATGCGGGATCCGGCGCGTGCATGGATAGCGCGAGCATGGTTTGACGGACCCGCTCCATTAGAACCGCGGACTGCAGACCGCTTCCAGCGACGTCACCTACGGAAAAGAATACGCGGCCATCGGGTAACGCTTGCACGCCGTACCAGTCGCCGCCGACTCGACTCGCCTCTTCGGCCGCATTGTACGTCGCATCGAACGTCAGATGTTCGATGCGCGGCAAGTCTTCGAAGAGGAATGCTTCCTGAAGGCGTTGGGCAATGCGATGTGCGCGTTCGTACGCCTCGGTGCGCTCTTGCAGCTCGGAAAGAGCCAGCTCGAGCCGCCGTTCGCGTTTTTTGCGCTCGCTGATGTCGCGTACGGCACACATGGTCAGTAATCGGCCATCGCCCTGGAACGGGCCGAGGCTGATCTCGACTGGAAACTCGCTCCCGTTCTTGCACACACCGGCGAGTTCCAGACCGATGCCCATGGGACGTACGCGCGGATTTTTCGCGTATTCTGCACGGTGCTGCTCGTGGCGTGCGCGCAACTGCTGTGGCACCAGCATCTCGATCGAATGTCCCAGCAGTTCGTTGCGCTCGTATCCAAAGAGTTCTTCCGCCCGCCTATTAGTCAAGCGAATTGCGCCTCGTTCATCGACCGCGATCAGCGCGTCGGGCGAGACTTCGAACAGCGGGGGGTTCTCGTGTAACATCTGTGCCAAGGCTGCTCTATTGGAACGGAGAAGTCACGCTTTTACGTTCGGCGGAGCGCGCTCGGGAGTCCGCAATCTGGCGCACGTTTGGTTGATTCGGCATCGGGGAAGGACTCCTCTATCACACCCATGAGTGAAAACGAACTCGAGCCGCTTCGTGAGGCGCTCCGGCAAGGAGTCGAGCGCCTGTCTCTCGTCGCAGATTTGATCCCTCAACTGGTGTGGCTGATGAAGCCCGACGGCACGGCAATCTACTACAATAAGCGCTGGCTTGCGTATACGGGGTTAGGGGTCGACGAAACAAACCGCCAGTACGGCTCGGTGAAAGGCATCGTCCATCCGGACGATCTCGATCGCACCTGGGAAGCCTGGAGCGAGGCGCTGGCAACTGGCGAACCCTACGAGGTCGAGTATCGCCTGCGCAACCAAATGGACGGAAGTTACCGCTGGTTCATCGCGCGTGCCCAGCCGATCCACGACGACGGCGGCGCGATCGTCCAATGGATTGGAACCTGCACCGACATCGACGAGCACCGGCGAGCGCGCGATGCGTTGGAGCAGATCTCGCGCGCAAGCGACATCCTCCTCGAATCGTTCGACATTCACAAGAATCTCGGCGCTCTGATCCGCCTGCTCGTACCAAGACTCGCTGATTTCGCATTCGTCCTACTCTGCGATGCGACGGGTGCGCTTCGCAACGTGGCGAGCGCCCATCGCGATCCGGAGCGCACGTCCGAACTCGAGCGAGTTCGCAACGAGCGGATGCTCACGCCGCAAGCAGAACTGCGGGAGCTGCGGCGACTGCGCGAGCATCGTCCGCGCCTGATCGAAGACTTCAACCTTGCAGCCGCGCGCGCCCAGCTCTGGCCGTATCTCGCCAGCGCCCTCTCGCCGCTCGAACCGCGCTCTTCCATCACGATTCCGCTTCACGCCCGCGGTGAGACGTTCGGCGGACTCTACGCGTTCGTAGGATCCTCAGGCCGCGTCTACGACGCACGCGATCTGCCTCTTTTCGTAGAGATCGGGCGTCGCGCTTCGATCGCGATCGAAAACGCGCGCAGTTACGAGCGCGAGCGGCACATCGCCGAAACCTATCAACACGTATCGCTACCGCTCTCGCTCTCGACGTTGCCCGGAATGCAGGTCGACGCCGTCTTTTCGCCGGGCTCCGACGAAGCCGAAATCGGCGGCGACTGGTACGATGCGACGCGCTTGCGGGATGGATCGCTTCTCGTCAGCATCGGCGATGTGATGGGACGGGGACTTGTGGCGGCGGCGATCATGGCGCGCATTCGCCAGGTCATCAATGTCGCCGCTATGTACGAAGCCGATCCCGCGAAGGTGCTCGATACTGCCGATCACCTCGTCCGCGACGTGTTTCCCGAGCTGATGATCACGGCGTTCGTCGGGATCATCGATTCGGACGGCAAGCGGCTACGGTATGCGAACGCGGGCCACCGCGCCCCGCTCTTGCGTCAGGACGGGAGAATCGCAGAGCTGCGCTCGACAGGTTTGCCGCTCGGGATTCGCAGCGAAGCCAGCGGTGATTGGCATGCGATCGATTTAAGCGGCGCGGAATTGTTGGTGTTGTACACCGACGGGCTCGTCGAGGACCGGCGGGATCCGGCTGCATGCGAACGGCGATTGTGGGGGGTTGTCTCGAGTGCGGCCGCCTTGTACGCTCATGCACCGGCGCGTTTCATTCGTGATGCTTGCCTTCCTCACAATCGCACCGACGACATCGCGATCTTGACGGTGCGCTTTCACGGCGCCGATCGCTGGAGTTTTGCCGCCGAAAACGCGCAGATTGCCAACGATGCGCGGGCCGATTTCGTCCGGTTTCTCCGCCGAAAATCCGAGAACGGGATCGAGATCGAGTCCGCAGAAGTCGTCTTCGGGGAACTTGTCGGCAACGTCGTTCGCCACGCTCCGGGTCCCGTCGATCTAGCACTGGAGTGGGAAACCCAGCAGCCGGTACTCCACGTCATCGACCGCGGCGCGCCCTTCGAGCCCCGCAATCAGCTACCGGCAGATCCACTCTCGGAGGGAGGCCGGGGCCTCTATCTTGCTCAGCAACTGAGCGATAATCTGCTCGTCGAGCACCTCTCCGGCTTCGGGAATCACGTGGCAGCCCGCTTGCGTCTTCACCTGTAAAAGGGAGGATTTCGCCTCTCCACGAACAAGTGTTAGGAGTGCCTAAATCGCCTCTAACCCTGCCTCTTCTATTTGTGGCGATGCTCATACCGCTGCGCGCTCTGGCCGACGCCGACGAGGTTGGCACGGTCGCCCCAGCGCCAAGCGCGGGGCTCCAGCCGATAGTGGGCTCGATTGCGCGGTCCACGCCGGCTCCCGGCGAGTCGCGGCTCTTTCGGAGGCCTGACGGCACCTTTCAGGCGATTCCGGGCATTCGCGGACACACGGAGACCTTCCACTTAGTAGAGCGCGCGGCGCCTTGGACGCTCAAGCCCGGCCTTACGGTCATGGCAAACACGTACAACGGGGTCGTTCCCGGACCGACGCTCGTCGTCAAGCAAGGCGACACCGTCGTAATCGACTACACGAACGACGACGTGACGCCCGACACGATCCATCTCCACGGCATCCACGACATTCCCGTATCGATGGACGGCGTTCCGGGAATCTCGCAACCGCTGGTATCCAAGGGCGGGCGTTACGTGTACCGCTTCGTCGCCGATCAACCCGGTACGTTCATCTACCACACGCACGACAGCGAAGCAATGCTCGATTCCGGTCTCTACGGTGCGATCGTCGTCGAGCCAACGCATCCGCTGCCGGTCGAACGCGGTCTTGACGGCGATTTCGTCGAGGTACTCTCCTCGTGGCAAATCCAGAGTGCCGGCGAAAACCACTTCACGATCAACGGGAAGGAATATCCCGCAACGCAGCCGCTGAACGTCCGCAGCGGCGAGCGCTTCCGCATTCGCTGGATCAACATTTCCGGCGAAGAATTCCATACGATGCATACGCACGGTCATTATCAGCACATCATCGCCCGGGATGCCGAGCCAGTTGCCGGTAACGATTTGCAGGACACCGTATTGGTTGCGCCCGGTCAACGCGTCGACGTCGTCGTCGATGCTAATGCACGCCCTGCGACGTGGCTCGTGCATTGCCATGTGCTGGATCACGTCGAAGACGTCGTCGGCGGC
>JAKAPO010000206.1 GCA_021807065.1 bacterium | reverse complement strand
CCGCCTATCCGTTCGACGAACGCCGCCGCCTCATCGATGACATGGGCGCGCAGATCGACTTCGGCCAAGATTTCTCGGCCCAGGGTCGCGCACGGGATTTCGATCGCATCGTCGATATCGTCGCCGACGGCGAGGAGCATCCGACCTTTCCGCAATCGTGGTTTCTGCGCGACCGCGGTCAGATGGCCAACAGCATCTCCGCGGAGAACCACATCTCCGGCGAGGCGATCGACCATCTCTACGACGAGCACTTACTCGCGCCCGACGACCCCGCGTTACGCCGACCCGACGCGACGACGATCGAATCGATCACCCGCGATGACGCCCTCGCCTATGTCGCGCGTTACTGGCGACCCGACCTCACCACGATTGCGGTCGTCGGAAACGTCAGCCCGGGGCAGGTTCGAGCAACGTTCGAGCGCGCGTTCGGTGGATGGCAAAGGCTGGGTCCGAAACCCGACGTCCACCAGCCGCCGCTTCCGCCGGCCCACGCTGCAGACGGGTACATCGGCACCGAGTCAAACCAAGTATACGTACGTCTCGGGCAACCTGCGGTCTCACGCGCCTCACCGGACTACGATGCGTTCCTCGTGCTTAACCAGATCTTGGGTGCACCCGGTGATTTCGAGTCACTGCTCTGGCAAAGGCTGCGCCAGCAAAGCGGCCTCGTCTACAGCGTGGCCAGCAGCCTCCACGCCGACCGGGATCGAGGCAACTTTCGAATCGAACTGGCGGTCGCGCCACAGAACGTTCAACTCGCCGTCTCGCTCGTTCGCCGGGAGCTGCGGCGTCTGCAAAACGTTCCGGTCAGCGCGGTCGAGCTGCAACGAGCAAAGCAGCGTCTCGTCGGCGGCGACTTGATCGACGAAGCTTCTGCGCAAGGGCAGGCACAGCAACTGCTCGATATCGGATTGTACGGTCTTCCGCTCGCGTACTATCGCGATCGCGGCGAGGAACTCTCCCGAGTGACGGCCGCCGACGTGCAGCGCGTAGCGCGAAGGTACTTACGGCCGGACGAGCTCATTCAAATCTATGCCGGCCCATCCGGGCCATGGTCGATGGAATGATAAGGACCATGAAAATTCTCGAAGCGATCGAAACCGTCAATCCGGCAACCGGCCAGGTTCTGGAACGCATCCCGTACGCAACCGCGGCCGAGATCGAGGAGCGCCTCGACGGCGCCATGCGCACGCAGCGCGCGTGGGCAAGCGCTCCAATCGAAAAACGAGCCGCGACCCTCGCGCTCGTCGCAAAGCAACTGCGCGAGCACCGGGATCGCCTCGCGGAGACCGCCACGACGGCGATGGGAAAACCCATCGCACAGGCACGCGCCGAGGTCGAGAAGTGCGCCGTCGGGTGCGAGTATTTCGCGGAGCATGGGCCAGCGATGCTGGCCGACGAACCCGCCCAGACGAGCGCGCTGCGTAGTTACGTCGCGTTTCGTCCGCTTGGGCCGCTCTTCGAGATCATGCCGTGGAACTTTCCGTACTGGCAAATCTTCCGCGCCGGCGCACCGGCGCTCATGGCCGGTAACGTTTTGCTGCTCAAGCATGCGGCGCAGACGACGCGGTGTGCGCTCGATGTCGAGGCGCTCTTCGCAGATTCGTTCGATGGCGGATCGCCGCTTCAGGTGCTCCTCGTCGACGATGAGGAGTCGGACCGGCTCATCGCCGATCCACGCATCGCCGCGGTCACCCTCACGGGCAGCGAGCGTGCCGGCGTTGCGGTTGCATCGGCGGCGGCCAGTGCGCTCAAGAAGTGCGTGCTCGAGCTAGGAGGCTCCGATCCATTCATAGTTCTCGCCGACGCCGATATGGAGCAAGCGGTGAAGGTCGGCGTCACGGCGCGTTTCCAGAACAACGGGCAGAGTTGCATTGCGGCAAAGCGGTTCATCGTCGAATCGGGAGCATACGACGAATACCTCGATCGCTTCGCTGCAGCAGCACGTGCGCTGCGCGTCGGCGACCCGATGGACGAGGGAGTGCGGTTGGGACCTTGTGCGCGAAAGGATTTGCGCGAGACGCTGCATCGCCAAGTGACCCAAACGATCCAACGCGGCGCAAGCCTTGTTACCGGAGGTAAAGCGATCGAAGGACCGGGCTTCTTCTACGAGCCGACCGTGGTCTGCGACGTTCCTTCCGCGACGCCGATGTGGGACGAGGAGACGTTCGGCCCCGCTGCCGCGTTCGTGAAAGCGCGCGATGCGGACGAAGCGATTGCGATGGCCAACGACTCGCGCTACGGACTCGGCTGCAACATCTGGTCGCGCGATGTCGAGCGCGCGCAGCGCCTAGCGGCACGAGTAGAGGCGGGAAACGTCTGGATCAACGGCATGGTCGCAAGCGATCCACGTCTGCCGTTCGGCGGCGTCAAACTCAGTGGATTCGGCCGCGAACTCTCACACTTCGGCATCCACGAATTCACGAACATTCAAAGCGTCTGGATCAACGAATAAAGGAACCGCCGATGTCGCTTCCACTGGCGAGTTGAAGGAGGCTCACTGCTGAATCGGGTCACCGGATTTTTCGTTCGCGTCTTCGAGTACGCGATTCCCGACCCGTACGTCTTCGCGGTCGGACTGACCATCCTCGCAGCCGTCTTGGCCGCATTTCTCGCGCCGCATCACGCTGCAAGCGAGATTGTCACTGCCTGGTACGGCGGCATCTTTGACATCCTGACGTTCGCGTTCCAGATGATCCTCATCTTGGTCACCGGCTACGCGCTCGCGCTGAGCAAGCCGGTTCGCGCCGTTCTCGCGACCGTCGCCTCGCTGGCTCGAACGCCGCGTTCCGCAATCGTCCTGGCGTTCGTCGTCAGCGCGATCGCTTGCTGGTTGAACTGGGGATTCGGCTTGGTCGTAGCCGGATTACTTGCCCGAGAGATCTCACGGCGCGTACGCGTCGATTTCGGCTGGCTCGTCGCTGCGTCATACGCGGGGTTTATCGTTTGGGCGAGCGGGCTCTCGAGCTCGATCGCGCTCGCGCAGGCAACGCCCGGCAGCGCCCTCAACATCGTGCAGAAGCTTACCGGAACGGTCTTGCCGCTCCGTGCGACCGTGTTTACACCGTTCAATCTCATACCGGTCGTCATGCTCATCGCGCTCTTACCGGCCGTGTTCATCGCGATGGAACCGGAGGAGTCGTATGTCACGGCGGAAGCCCTCGATGGTCCTTCAACTTCTGCCGGATCGAAAGATGCGGCCTACGCTCAGGATGACACGCTGCGGGAAAAGACGCTTGCCGGCGCTCTCGAGCACGCGTGGATATTGAACGTGCTCCTCGTTGCTGCGGGAGCCGTCTATCTTGGCATTACCTGGAGCAGCAGCGGTATCTCGCTCGACATCAACAGCCTGATCTTCATCTTCTTCCTGCTCGGATTGCTGCTCCATTGGAGGCCAATCGCCTACGTGCAGGCGATTAACGCCGCGGCTCGGGTGACGGGCCCACTCATCATTCAATATCCGCTGTACGGCGGTATCATGGGCATCATGACCGCGACCGGCCTTGCGGGCGTCATCGCGCAGTGGTTCCTGACCTTCTCGTCGAGCGCGACGCTGCCGTTTTTCAATTATCTCGCGAGCGTCGCTATCTCGCTTTTCGTTCCCAGCGGCGGCGGTCATTGGGCGGTGCAGGGACCGTTCGCGGTTGCCGCGGCTCTCCATGTGCACGCTTCGCAAGCTGCCACCGCGATGGGCGTCGCGATGGGCGAACAAGTCGCGGATATGATCCAGCCGTTCTGGTTTCTTCCCGTGCTCGCGATCACCGGCATGGGATTACGCCGGGTCATGGCCTTTACGGTCGCCGCCTTCCTCATCGGCTTCTCGGTATTCGGCCTCAGCCTGCTGTTCTTGATTCCACGAACGTAGCGATACGCGCAAGCCCCTCGCGGAACCGGTCGAGCGGCGCGACCCATGAGAGGCGGAGCCAGCCTTCGAAGCAATCACCGAACGCGACGCCGGGAATCGTAACGACGTCGTGCTCATCCACCAGAGCGTACGCCGCATCGCGCGACTGGACTCCCTCAGGAAGGCGAATGCAGGCGTAGAAGGAGCCCTCCGGCACGATGAAGCGCAGGCCGCTGCCGTGGAGAGTCTCGAGGATCGGCTGTAGGCGCCGTGCGTACCAGGACGCGTGCTCGCCGAGCGCGTTGTTCTCGAAAATATGTAAGGCAACACACTGCGCGAACGAATCGGCGCATGACACCATCCAGGCATGAACCTTTACTGCCTGCTCCACGAACGGTGCGGGAGCAAGCATCCATCCCAAGCGCAATCCGGTCAACGCGTTGCTCTTCGAGAGCGAGTTGACGGCGATGGTATTCGGGTATATGCGCGCCAGGTCGACGCGTTCCGCATAGGTCTGCTCACGATAGATTTCGTCGTGGATCAAGGTCACCGCACTCCCACCGGCCTCCAGTACGCGTGCGAGTGCGAACGCTTGATCGGAGGAGATCGTTCGGCCCGTGGGATTGCACGGTGAGCAGAGCACGATCGCCCGCGTGCGTTCGCTCAATGCACCGGCGATGCGCTCTGCGTCGAAGGCAAAATCGTCGCGCTCCGCCATCGCGACACGCCGCACCGCGACACCGCCGAGCGCGGCCAGCTTCGCATACGGCGGAAAGGCCGGCTCGACGGCCAAAAGCGCATCG